>CAZFLF010000430.1:0-6062 GCA_964519825.1 uncultured Pirellulaceae bacterium
TACGGTTAAACAAAACCACAAGTAACTCAGCTTACTTTTGCCGCACGTCTCCTCTCGCAAAAATACTTGCGACGAAATGCAGCACATCGTTCGCACTCTCGTCGTCGTAGCCGAAGTCGCGGATCAGTCGCTGCTTGACCACATCGATTTTGACCTGCGTGTCTTTGTCCACGACGTTTGATACGAGGCTTGTCAATTTGATCGTGTCTTTCTGGTCTTCGAACAGCTTGAGCTGCAGCGCCTTGTACAACCGTTCGTTGGACTTGTAGTCGAAAATCTTCCCATCGATCGACAACGCGCCGATGTAGTTCATGATCTCGCGGCGGAAGTCGTCCTTGCGGCTATCCGGAATGTCGATCTTTTCCTCAATCGATCGCATCAGCCGCTCATCCGGCTCTTCGTACTGCCCGGTGAAGCGATTCTTGACCTTTTCGCGTTGCGTGTACGCTTTGACGTTGTCGATGTAATTGCCGCAGAGCCGTTTCAAGGCGTCCTCGTCGGCGGCGATCGCGCGTTGAACCTCGTTCTTCACGATGTTCTCGTATTCCTCTTTGACGACGCCCAGCAGGTCACGGTACCGCTGTCGCAGTTCCTCGCTGGTGATCAGCGAGTGATGTTTGAGTCCCGCTTCCAGTTCGTTCATGACCATGAACGGGTTGATCGACCTGGATTCCGGGTGAGCGACCAAGGCATTGGAAATTTTGTCTTGCACGTAGCGCGGCGAGATTCCGTGCAGTCCCTCGTTGACTGCTTCGTTTTTCAGCTCTTTGACGTTCTCCTCGGTGAAGCCGGGCATGGTCTTACCGTTGTACAACTTCAGTTTTTGCAACAGCGTCAAGCTGGCGTTCTTCGGCTCCTCGAGCCGTGACAGCACGGCCCACATCGCGGCGATCTCGATCGTATGGGGCGCGATGTGTTTGCCTTTGACCTTTTGCTTATTGTAATCTTTCTCGTAAATCTTGATCTCGTCCGCGAGCTTCGTGACGTACGGGACGTCGATCTTCACGGTCCGATCCCGGAGCGCTTCCATGAACTCGTTGTTCTGCAGACGCCGGTATTCCGGCTCATTGGTATGACCGATGATGACTTCGTCGATGTCGGTCTGAGCAAATTTCTTCGGCTTGATTTTGTGTTCCTGGCTGGCGCCGAGCAGGTCGTAGAGGAACGCCACATCAAGCTTCAACACTTCGATGAACTCGATGATGCCGCGGTTGGAAATGTTAAACTCGCCATCGAAGTTGAACGCCCGCGGATCGCTGTCCGAGCCGAATTCAGCGATCTTGCGATAGTTAATGTCGCCGGTGAGCTCCGTTGAATCCTGGTTTTTTTCGTCCTTCGGCTGAAAGGTGCCGATGCCGATTCGGTCTTGTTCGCTGAGAATCAACCGTTTGACTCGCACGTCCGAGATGACCCGCGTCCAATCGCCGTTGTATTTCGTCAGTCGGTCGGTGTAGACGAAGCGGCAATACGGGCATAATTCCCCCACGATGCGGACCTTGTAGTCGTCCTCGCCGCGGCCAGCGTTGAGCCGGGAGAGGACATCCTCACGAAACCGTTCGGGAATCAAATGCAACGGCTCTTCGTGCATCGGACACCACAGGATCTCCTCCGTCTCGGGTGAAGACCAGCCGAGTGTGTACAGCGCGCCATCGTCGCGCGCCGAGTATCGTTCGAGTCCTTTCTTAAGCATCCGCGCAATCGTGCTCTTACTGCTGCCGACTGGGCCGTGCAATAACAGCACTCGCTTCTCAATTCCGTATCCTTTGGAGGCGCTCTTGAGTGCGTTCACAAGCGACTCGAGCGACTCGTCCAATCCAAACACTGCATCGCGGCCCCCGTCGTCGGGATCGTCGAAGAAGCGGTAGTGCAGGCGATTTTCGCCGCGAGTCACTTCGTAAGAGTGTGAGCCATAAGAGCAAATCATGTCATAGACGCGCTCGTAGGCGTTGCGAGACACAATGGGGGTCTGACGCACGACATTGACATATTCGTCAAATGTCCCGATCCAGTGCTTCTTCCGGAACTGCTCCAGATCCTGGCGGGAAGCAACTAGCGAGATGATTTCTCGACCATGAGTCATGGGACGTTCTCCTCAGCCAGTCCGCGACCACCGTTGTGTGAAGCAGTCCGAGGAAACCCACACAACCGGCGCCGCAATCACTAGCACTGCAGATGCCTAAAACTGAAACACTTACTTCCTTGTGCCGGACCTGCCGTCCCGTCTTATCTTCCGCGATAAGCAATTCGAGGCTGCTGGTTCGGCTTGCGCCCTTCCCAGTGGATCGCGAGCCCCCCTTGCCACCGGCGATTTACCGACCGCGCAGCTCAATACGCAGCTGACGGTTTCGTGGACGCTTCGTCGCAGAGTCGAAAGTTAGAGAAACGCGCGACGAGAAAGCAGGCGCCGACCCAAGCTTGGAAAAGAACGCTCGCGAGGAACGAAGAGGCCAGGCAGGGTCCAATATTGGCTATTGGCGTAGTACAAGCCGCAGAGTCTCGGCCATCCTTTGCCGTTCTCCGGTCCTCCTCTCCTATCTAAAGAGTAATTCTCAATCCGGATTGCGGCAACAGAGAAAATCTTGCCTGGCTTGCCAAGTCGCCCTGATTGATGGGACAACCCGCGTTGCACGGCCAATTTGTCGGACAAATCGTCAGGACCACTGCTTTTGGTAAGCTTGACGATCAGCGAAGAGCGACTGGTGCGCATGTCCACCGCGACGAGAATAGGAGCCCAATGCTCGCTGTTTGAGCTGTTCGGGGCTAGCAGTTGTCACCGGCCCCCTGGTGCGCTACAACCACCAAACCGTTTGCCACTCGATGCCGAGGTCCCGATGAGTCGCGTTATTGAACAATACCAACGAGCCTGTTTGTCCTTAGCTGGAGGCGTGTCGTCTTCGACGCGACTGAACCAAGCAGTTGGTCACGCCATGCTCTTTAGCCGAGCGCGGGGCTGTCATCTCTGGGATTTGGACGGTCATGAGCTGATCGACTTGTGCTGCAGCCATGGTGCGACGCTATTGGGACACGGCGATTCGCGCGTGCGCTCGGCAGTGGAAGAAGTCCTCGAGCGAGGCGCGGCCTGTTCTTATGAATCGGAATTGCATACGGAACTCGCCGAGTTGCTCTGCAGCACCGTGCCGTGTCTGGAACGAGTTCGCTTTACCGGCTCCGGAACGGAAGCGACGATGCACTGTTTGCGGTTGGCACGGGCTTGTACAAACCGGACGAAATTGCTGCGATTTGAGGGAAATTTTCACGGCTATCACGACCAGGTGATGTGGTCGGCGGCGGGTGATCCGGGCCAGATTGAACCACCCCTCGCCGCGATCTCGGCGGGCGTTGCACCGGGTCTGGATCGCCACATCGTGCAGGTTCCGTATAACCGGCCCGATGTGTTGGCCGATGTGTTCGCACGGCACGGTGACGAACTCGCGGCAGCGATTTGTGAGCCCGTCTACTACAACGCCGGTTGCGTGCTGCCCACCGCGGAATTCATGAGCACTCTCAGGCAGCTCACCAGCCAATATGGTGTCGTGCTGATCTTCGATGAGGTGTTAAGCGCATTCCGCATGGGGCCAGGAGGGGCCCAGGAGTACCTTGGCGTCACTCCCGACTTATGCACCTTGGGCAAAGCGGTTGGCGGCGGGTATCCGCTCAGTGTCTTCGGCGGCCGGCGCGACCTTATGGAGCGACTGATGCCGCAAGGGAATTGCCAACACAGCGGCACGTACAACGGGCATCCCGTGGTGGTGGCCGCGTCTCTGGCCGCTGTAAAGGCTTATCGCGAACCCGGTTTCTACCGCCACATCGACGCGATCGCAGCGCAGTTGTACGACGGACTCCGCAACGTTTTCACTCGCTATGGCATTGTGGCCCGGATACAAGGGCTCGGCGCGCGCTTCGGAATCTATTTCGGGGTGACCGACGAAGTCCGCAACTTCGCCGACGCGCAGCGTCATGATCGGCAGAGGATGTTGCGGTTTATCGCCGCCGCGATCCAGCATGGAGTCTATTTTCACGACTACGGCGGGGCGGCGTGCCACCACGGCTTCTGCGCTGCCATGACCGCTGCTGATGTGGAGGAATGTCTGCGGCGACTCGATTTGGCCGTCGGGGAATTGGCCGCTTAACTTCGCCGTTACTTCATGACGGAGCTAGATTGTCCAGTCACGCTGATCAATTTATGTTATCGGGTGAATTGATCAGCACAGTAGAGGCTCACCTACGGCCAGTCCACTCTCCCCGCACGGTATACTGCAAACTCATAGTTTTCTTCAGGAACGCGTGGGTTGTATCCCAATGTGCGCGCGCTGTCAATTAAACGCTGCCCCTGTTGCCGCTCCTGATCCGAAGGCACCCCGTGCCATTTCAACTTGACTCCTTTAGTAAACATTGCAGGGGGGTACCCACCAGCTGCCGCACGGTCCAACCAGGGTGAACCGCTGTGCCAGTCACAAGGAAAAAGCACAACTGTATTGATCGCTTCACAGTGACATTCAAGCCACTGTGCATACGCAAATTCCATCTTATGATTTCCGCTCATTGCCATTCGATGCAAGACTCCCCCCTTCGCATACTGATACATAGGGACCCCAAACACCAGGAAACTACATGCTCCAATTACGAGACATCGATCGCGAGTGCGCTTTATCATGCGACAACTGACAATGCCGCCGATCATCACGGTCAATGGAAAAATTATTGGCACTAATGAAACCGGCATGTTGCGTCCCAACCCTGCTTCGTAGAAAATCGGCATCAAATGCTGATTTCACGGGCACGATCCACCACATATGCACCGCGTCGGAACGTAGAGGACAACTCTTTGGTGTTTGCTGCTTCCATCAAGTCCCTGATTCCGCGAAATAGGTACTTTCGTGTTGAGATTAACGAGACTTGGTCCACTGAACCTAGTTGGAAAAGTATACAACATTTTGTGAACAGGTCCCGACACATATGCCTCATAGTCCGGAAACTCATCGTGTGATCCATTTACGCTAACAATCACATAGTCGGCGCCTGCCTCGAACTCGAAGCACACAGAATAATCAATACTAGGACTTGACCGAGGTTTAAATGCGTACGGCGCCTTTGCCGTGACGCATACTCGCGAATAGCATATGTTGTCATGACGTCCAGCAACATGGTCTACAAGCAGCGGGGACTTCGCACTGTAGACGGTTGGGAACGCGGGGTCCTTTAGCCGTCGATGCGAGATGCCGGTATCATTGGTTCCATACGGATCGGCAGCACCGACATCGCAACTATCGATCCCGACGAAACTGGCTAGGCGAAAGCTTCCAGCGGCACCGAAACCTCGATCATCGCCGCGAAATTCCCAAAGAATTCCGCCGGGTTCATCGAACCATCCGTCCGCATCATTAATGCGGACGTTGATGAACGCATCAAAATATGCAGTTATTGCCGTCAACCCACTTGGGTCCGCCAAATTGATTGGGTTGTTGGCCACGTATCGATATAGATTCTCGTCACTCGCTAAGAAGAAGATTGGATCAATTGACATCCAGCGCCCCATCACCGGGACGTATGCCCTCACCCGTACGTACACGTCGTTGGCATCCGGATTTGCATAGTAGCCGAGTGCTCCCTTGTAGCCAAACGGATTGGCGATCGTGCTGGTCTTTTCAACAACTTCTCCAAACGCTGAATACGTCGCTGTTTCGACCACATTCTCGTTCTCGTCGGTGACCTGCCGCGTGTTTCCTTCACCGTCATAGTGATGGTAGTACGTGTGGCCATCGCGACGCTGCGAGATCAGTTCGCCGTACAGTCCTGGTTCCTGCGTGTACGTCGCAAGTAATTGCATGTCGTCGTTCTGCTCGCACAGGATGCTATCGGTCACGGTATTCCAGCGATAACGGACCATGTCACGGGTTCCTTTCAACTCTGCGGTTTGTGGCGTTGCACACCATCGTCACGCGTAATCCATCAGGTAACTTTGATTCGAAAATCCCCAGAGGTAGGGCATTGTTGGCATCGGATGTTGCCTTCCATTTCGATCGCGCCGCGTAGTCTGACCGGCTGACGGCATGGAGTTGGAT
>CAZFLF010000431.1:0-6060 GCA_964519825.1 uncultured Pirellulaceae bacterium
CTCCAGGTCGGATTGTGCGCGGGCCAAATGCAGGTGATCGAAGAGGGCGTATTCTCCGTCGACTGGCGAAAACGCGATGCCCGTCAGCGTGAACTCACCGAAGTCCGCAAACAGATCGCGCGTCACCACGACGAAGTCACCTGGAAGTTTTTCATCGACCACGAGCGACGCACCGTAGCACTCGCCGCCGGGACCGGCATGGTAGCGGAATTTCGCACCCGGTTTACCGCTCCCACCCACGCCCCACGCACCGTCATGGTTCAACTGTAGGCAAATTGACGCGCCCCCCTTCTTTTTCCAGGCAAAACGCAGGAACCGGAATTCACCAGGTGCGGGATTCTCACGAACTTTCACGTTCAGATTGGGAACGACCTCGTTGTACCGCTGATCTGGCGTGACTTTGGCCGCGACCGCGCCGGAATATTTTTCCTGCGTGTCGAGCGTGATCTGACCACCTCCCTTGGAAAGATAACTGATGAACTTTTCATCGTCCTCAAAGATTGCCAGCAGTTGTCCCGCCGGCGGTGGCTCGCCCGGAACGACTTTAATCACGCCAACTGTCACCGGAGTGCTGCGGACGAGCAGCTCCGCATTCTTGGGATCTGGTTGATATTGGGCGACGAGTTTGGCATCTTTGAGTTCTGCGGGCTTGGCTCCGAAGGCAAAGCTCACTGGGAATTCAAAATCCTCCTTATCCGCCGCGACCGTCAGTTTGGGCGACGCGTACTCCTTGGGCAGTCCGTCGAGCGTCAGAACCAGAGGCTTGGCGAAGCCCGCCTGGCGCCGCAGTTTGCCAACGAGCTTACCCGTGTCGCCCAGCCCGGCTTTAGCTTCCAAACCAGTCGCTGCGGCCAACTCGACCGTAAAGGGGACGGCGGGCCGTTTTGAAATTGCCGTGGTCGTCGTGGTGGCGATTACGGTCTTATTGTCGGCAGCCAACAAGTCCGCGGCCACTACCAAGCCCCAATCTTGCAAGGGCAGATCGGCAGGGATGATGACGTTGGCGGTCCCCTGTTTTGCGTCGGCTGCGAGTGAGACTTCCCCGTCTAGCCGCAGTGCCCGATCGACATCGTCGACCTCCTTGTCCACATTGTTCTCTTTGATTTTCTTCCGTGGCATGACTTGGGTGGTGAGCAGTCGCAGCCGAATACCGCCAGTGATTCCGTCGGCGCGGATTAGAGAAACGGTCAACGGCAGCTTCTCCCCGAGCAACATCGGTGACTCCACCGGTCCGGCCCAGGCGACTCGCACGGGCGACGGCTCGGTGACTGCCACCGCAAACTCGTCACGTAGCCAAGGGAAATGTTTCGACGTGCTCGATTCGGGTGTCCGGACCACACGCGGAATTGGCGTCATATCCGCGCGGACTCCGGTCGCGACCAACTTGACCAATCCACCGATTGGTGAGCCTGCGGCCGCGGATAATGTCACGAGGCCGACCGTAGCACCCTCCGCAATCTCGTCGCCGGTGACTTGCAAGTTGGGCGGGAGGCCTTGAAATGCGAGTTTGATCTTGCCGTTGTAATTGGTCCGGCTGACTTGAACGCGTAGTGTCTCCGTTGCTTCGGCAGGTACGTTCAAGCGATCCGTTTCCGCAACTACGGAAAAGTCTGGTGCACCGGCATCGGAGATTTCAATGCGGAAAACAAAATCTGCTCCGCCCCTGCCATGCAAATCTCGGACGGCGGCGACCAGCTGATTGGCGTTTTCTGGAACCTGCAACTCCAACCCAGGATCGGGACTACCGGGGCGATCATCATTCGTTGCCAGTTCGTTGCCAGCTTCGTTGCGCACCGTCAGGACACCATCCAGCGGCGAACCGAATCGCTGCGCGAATACCTCGACGCGTAACTTGCTACCGGGTTTGGTCGGGAAAGCGAATTGATCCTCTTCCTTGGGTTGACTAATCCGTCCGCTGACCGCGACCGGCACCGCGGGCAAGACTTGACGCATTCCGCCGCTGGCGGTTGTCTCGATAACCTCAACATGCTGCGTCACGGCCACACGCGGTTGCCCGCCCGAGTAGGCGGGTGCTGCGGGTGTCAGCGCGCCAAGATCCGTTGGGAACGTGAGGGCCGTGGCATCCAGTTCGGCCGCGGCATCCGGCGGCAGGTTGCTGGAGGCGAAGTTCAATAGAGCTTTTGTGCCGGCCTGAACTCCCAACGGAAAGGCAAGATCGGCGAAGTTCAACTCGCCCAGCTTGAGGCGAAAGTACCCGGGCGCCGCGCCGCGAAATAATAGATCGTGCAACTCGACGGTGTAATCGTCGTCGGCCGGCAACACGACTTCCAACCGGGCGTCGCCTGCTATGCGAGGCAGCGACGGGCTCCAGGCGACCTGCCGGCCGCGGCTATCCTTGATGCGCACGACAGGCTTCAACTGGGCGCCGAGCCGTTGCGATTCTACGTCCGCTACGATCCGTTTTCCCTTGGTTCCACGAAACTTCGTCGTCAGTATTTGCGTTCCCGACAAGCTGCCATGCAGGGCCGCCGGCAGTGCGTCGACGGTGGCGGAAAATGGCAGCTGTGGGAGGCGGTCCAAACCAATCGCAACGGAATTGGAGATCCCTTTTCCGGTCGCAACACGAAGTTGACAGATGCCTGGCGTCGCTTGCGGCGCGACTTGGACTTCGATCTCGATGCGACCCGCTTGAGCATTCGGCTTCACGACCTGTGCAGAGATCGGGAAGGACGCGACCAATACGGGGTTGGGCAGCAAGTCACTGCCGCTGATGACCAAGGTTGTTGTTCCACCGATTTGGAGTCCGCGTAACGTGATGTCGGTAACGGTCGGCGCCGCGCAAAGTAAACTTGGAAACGCGCAACACAGGAATAGTCCGACGCGACTCATCGCAATGATTGGGGTACGGGACATGGCAACTCTTCCGCGGTAGGAGGTGACGGTTTTTCCTGGAACGGTCTTGCGGGAGATCATTTCTTTTCTCCGGTGGACCGATTTCTCACGGATGGCCGTGCAACATATCAAGGTCCGCAAACAACAACACCGCCATTCGCATCGAATGACGGTGCTATTCCTTGAGCGGACACAAACGAGACGTTTTCCCTTTCTCAGTAGAAAAAGTCTCACCCAGGACTAGGCAGGGCGTAAAAACAGGCATGTTCGGTTGGCGCCAGCCCGATACGAGTTGCCCGACACTATTTGAACGGATCATCGCTCGGGGCAGCAGGCTTTTCCGCAGTTGGAGCCGCCGGCTTGGTGTCGGTCGCCGGCTTGTCGTCCGCGAACGGATCGGTCTTCGAATCATCGGGAGCGGGTGTTGTCGCAGGTGCTGCAGGTGCGGTCTTCGGCGCCTCGACAAACGGATCCGCAACGGCCGGTGCTGCCGGTTCGACGGCTGGCTGGGCGGGCTTTTCTGGGGCCTTTTCCGGCATCGGTTCAATGTTTCCCGCAAACGGATCAGTCTTTTCTGCTGGCGGTGCTGGAACGGTCGCATCGGGTGCCGCTGCGGCCGGTTGGCGATTCGGATCTCGCACGACGTCCTGCTCGGACCGTTTCAATTGCTCGTAGCGAGCGCGTTGGATCTGGGATGCCTTGCTGTGGGACGTCAACCGCGCCACTTGGCGATGCCTTTCGATTTGGAGACGCATCCGGCCTTGCACTCGTTGCAGGGAGTCCGCCACGGGATAGATGCGGTCGGCAGATCCAACTTCAACTAAGGCGCCGGCTTTGAAATCGGCTTCCGCTTCATCGGGCCGGCCCAACTGGGCATAAGTCAAACCGCGGTAATAATAACAACGTGGATCTTGGCTTCCTTGTTCGATCGCACTCGTAAACATCTCATGAGCCAACTGCAGGTTGCGCGAAAAATAAGCATGCACACCCTGCCCATACAATTCGGCCAATACACTGTCCTGAGCGTTCACCTGCCCAAGGACCAAACCCAAAAAAAGGCAAGTCCCAGCCAACATGCTTCTGTTCATTCCGACAACTCCCGTCGCGAGCGCACCGCGAACTCCTGAATGGAAAACACCTAATGCAACGAAAAAACCGAAAGCACGGGTTCCATCGTAATTGCCGCGCCGACTACGGGCAAGCGTTACAACCGGTCCAGGCACAACTCTGAAAACTGACTTGGGTCGACCGATGGGTTTGTTCACCCCTCATTCGAAGGGTTCCGCCAACTTGGCAGACTGGCGGCTACTGAACCGCACTACCGTGGACAAGGAACACCCTTGTAAATTACGCGGGTTCGCAAGTCAATTTGTGGCCCAGGCTGGTCAGGACCGTGGCGAGCAGTATCGCGGGGGAACGCTGGTCTGACCTTGCGTGTCGAAAAACACCACGTACAATCACGACTTCCGTGGCGACAAATCCAGACCGGGCGGTGCTATTCAACCGGCCGAACGAAACCTTGAATAAGACTCGAAATCATGGCACTTCCCGTTAGACCAAAGAAGCGCAAGAAGGTTGGCCCGCGCACCAAGAAAAAGGACCCCTTGGCCGTTGACGGGAAGCGTCCGCGTCCGATGTATGTTGACTACAAGGACATAGAGTTGTTGAAGAAGCTCATTAATCGTCACGGGAAAATCGTCAGTCGCCGCAAAACCGGCTGCTCGGCCGCCTCCCAGCACGCGGTATCCAAGGCAATCAAGCGGGCTCGGTACATGGCCCTCTTGTCCTACACTGGCGAATAACCACTGGGCGAATAACCACTGGGCGAATAATCACTGGCGACTAATCACGCACCCGACCTGCAATATGCATCCGTCGTTTGTGGTTCAACGTCGGGTCGAATTCTGTGAAACCGACGCAGCCGGCATCGCACACTTTTCGGCGTTCTTTCAGTACATGGAGCAGGCTGAGCACGCGCTGCTGAGGCATCTGGGGTTGAGCGTCGTTTGGCCGGACAAGGACGGCACGATCAGTTGGCCGCGCGTTAGCGCCCAGTGTGATTACACCGACGCGGTAAAGTTCGAGCATGTTTTGGAGATCGCGGTAGGCGTCGAGCGGCTGGGCACCAAGAGCGTGACCTACTGTTTTGACTTCACGCGCGAAGGTCGACCGGTTGCCACCGGCAAGATCACTGCCGTTTGCTGCCGGTTTTTTCTCGATCAATCCCCCGTCGCGATTCCGATTCCGAAGTGGATCGCCGACCGCCTCCGATCGTACACGGCCGGCGGTTAAGGCGGGTGTCGTCCGCCAAATCCCGAATTTGAATTGCGGAGTTTAAGGGAATCCGCCTCTCGTGACGCTTTCCTACCTGGAACAACTCACCATCCGCCTGGCGAACGGCGTGGCAAGTTTGCCCGAGGCCGTGCGTCACCGGCACGCCCGCTATTTTCTAGCCGCCCAGCAACCCGACGGTGGATTCACGGGGCGAGCCAGCGGCAGCGACCTGTATTACACGGGTTTTGCTTTGCGGGGACTGGCAGTGCTCGGCGAGTTGCACGGCGAGACCGCTCGACGCGCGGGCGAATTCTTGCGTGGCCGGCTCGTGGGACGCGAAACGATTGTCGACTTCCTGTCGTTGATCTACGGCGCCATGTTGGTGGATTCGGCGGCGGGTATCGATATTTTTGCCGAAGCCCCGCCGACTTGGCGCGATGCGGTCTCCACCTCGCTCGAGACATTGCGGCGGGCAGACGGCGGATATGCCAAAGGTCCAGAGGGGGCGATTAGCAGCACCTACCACTCATTCCTTGTGGTACTGTGCCGCGAGTTGATTGAGCGGCCGGTCGATGGACCCGAACGGCTGGTCGAATTCGTTGGCTCTCAAGCAGCGGAAGGAGGAGGATTTCGTGAGATTCGCGCCAGCAAACGCGCCGGGACGAATCCCACCGCCGCCGCGATTGGAACCCTGCGAATTCTAACCGCGCTGGACGATTTGACTCGCCAAACCACTGTCGACTTCCTGGCGGACATGCAGACGGACGAAGGGGGGCTGCGTGCCAATACTCGCATCCCGATCCCGGACCTGCTCAGCACCTTCACGGGCCTTCTCACATTGCAGGATCTCGACTCCGCGGAAGTTGTCGACCAAACGGCTGTGTTGAGATTTGTGCGGTCGATGGAGATTGAAACGGGCGGCTTCCGCGGCGG
>CAZFLF010000432.1:0-6040 GCA_964519825.1 uncultured Pirellulaceae bacterium
CGGAATCCTCATCAACTAGCCGGCTTAGCAAGCGTGGGTTGGGAACATTTGGAATTATTGCCTTGGTGATCGCGTTCAAGGCTGGCCCGCGCTTAATGCGCGAGCTTTTCCGAGAACCGAAGCCAGAACGTCCCGTGCAAATGCGGAACGAAGATCAACAGGCAATCAAAAGAATGTTGGAGGAGGCCGCTGAGAACGGTGCCGTTCGGCGGAAAACTGTTCCAATGCCCATGCCAATGCCCAATGCGCCCCATCGGATCCTTCCAACGGAACCATGAATGCTTCGCTTTGCGAGACGCTTGTGGTTCGCCAGGGATGAATTGGTAGGTCGGCCCTCCCAGACCAACCGTATTCCGACGGCCTGGCAACGCCTACCTGGTAACGCCTACCTACATGTCAATTCGAGTTTGACGGGCTCTAGCGATTTGGATGCCTCACTCAAAACGAATGGCCGCAATTCCGTCGGAGAATTTCAGCCGGAATTCGCCAAACACGTTATCCATTCCCAACGGATAGCTTTGCCGCCGTTCAGACGCGGCCGAAGCGATCTCCTGGAATTCAGACGCGAGTTTGGAGTCCTCTGCCAGCACTCGCTCGATCGTCGCCCTATCCGGATGCTCGCCGTCAACAATGACTGTACCGTGTCCATCGTCCTTGAGCGTGAACGGTTGCGAGAGATCGACTCCCGCCGCCTGGAGTCGATCTCGTAGCCCTGAAACGAATTGCGGTGTAACCTCAGCCAGGTTCAACGAAACACGTGCCTCGGTCGCCGTAGTTCCATTTTTGTCAGAACCGGTGGCTTGGTTTCCGGTTAGTACCGACTTGAACGAGAGACCGTCGACTAGGCTGGTCAACGTCCGAGACGCCAGCAGGCCAATTGCTGCACCACCTATGGGCAGAAGTGAAGGTACGGGCATTGGCAGCTCCCTGTCTGAGATGATTCGCCGGCTTTGGCGATTCTTAAATCGGCAGATTGGGCCCTGACATTGAGGTTATTGCAGGGAATGAGCATGCAAACGCTGTCAATTGACTTCTATGATCGCAATCCGATCATCGTCGCGCGCGATTTGCTTGGAATGTTACTGGTCCGTCGGACTCGCGAGGGAGTTTGCGTCGGCAGGATCGTGGAAACAGAGGCCTACCTACCTGCAGACGACCCAGCTAGCCACGCGTATCGTGGCAGAAATCGCAAGAACGGAACAATGTTTGGGCCGCCTGGGCACCTGTATGTCTTTCCGATTCATGCCCGGCACTGCTTGAATGCCGTCACGGAAGGGCGAAACGGCGCTAGCGCTGTCTTAATTCGCGCCGCCGAACCAGTGGACGGCATTCATCTCATGCAGAGACGTCGCGGAAATGTCCAGCTGCTCGATCTGACGCGAGGTCCGGCGAGACTGTGTGAAGCATTCGGCGTTAATCGGCAGCTGGATGGCTGGAACCTTGTGCAGGGAACAAGGATTTGGATCGCGGAAGGTGAACCAGTCAGGACCAATCAACTGGTCGGTGTCTCGTCGCGGATCGGAGTTACGTCGGCAAAGGAGCATGAGTTGCGATTCTTCCTGCGCGGAAACCCATTTGTAAGCGGTCGTCTCGTTCGGCCTTGACCGGGTGGTGACAGCGGCGGTATCTTCCCCGCCCATATGGGGTGGTAATCCAAAAATTATCGAACCCATCTGCCACGGAAGGCTAATCAAAATGTCCGACTCCGAATCGAAACGCTGTCAACTTTGCGGTCACCAACCTCTTAAGCGATTCGAGATTCCGCGGCAAAACATCTTTTGGAAGTGTTTCAAGTGCGACCTTTATCAGTACGGCGCGCTTGACAGCCAAAGTGCGTTGGACAGTCCGGCGTATCACCAGAACTCCGAAAGACAGCGGGGTCGCAAGGTGCGCACAGCGGCGGTACGTCTTAATCGGATCGCACCGCTGATCCCAGGCCGAACTCCGCGTATGCTCGATATTGGCTGCGGAATTGGTGCCGTCCTGGAAGCCGCTCAGCAACGTGGCTGGGTGCCCGTCGGCGCCGAAGTGAGTCGTCCCGTCGTCAACGACTGTCGAGAACGCGGTTTTGAGTGTGAGTTGATTGCCAACGGCAGACTCCCCTTCGACGATGGTTCGTTCGATGTGGCTACGGCGTGGAGTGTCATTGAGCATGTGGAGGACGTTCGCGTCACACTGGCGGATTGGCGCCGTGTCTTGCGTCCCGGCGGGATCTTGGCCCTCGATACCACCGATGCTCATTATTGGAAGGCGCGTCTGTTTGGCGCACGATATCGGGGCTTCTGGCCGGGAGGTCATACTTACACGTTTACGCCCGACAACTTGGGCCAATTCCTAACGGAAACGGGCTTTCGGCTGCTGAGACGCCCGCTCGTCGGTCGACTCTCAGATCTCCCACTTCCGCTGGCCTGCTACACGCTCGGCTATCAACTGCAGTATGAATTCCGGTGTCTAACAAGGTCGCAGAAGCCGTTTATGCTGTTCGCAGAACGCGTCGAAACGGTTGGCAATCGACTGCGAAGGGCCGCTTAGTCCCTCGTCAAGGCTGATTTGCCAGGCAGTACAACGGATTCTCATTCTTTTTCTAGCCAAAATGTACACCGGTCTACATGTCAACCCAGGATGGACGAGGCACTCCTACGTCCCGGTGGAACGGTGAAACGGTGAAATCGCGTTGACAGTTCGTCTTGGTGATTCGCAAGTCTTTTGGTAATCTTTTCGTCCCGCAGAAGTCTTTGCACTGCTCCACCGGCATGACGCTGGATGGGGTGAGACTTGGGAAAGGAGTCCAGCATGAATGCCCCGACTAAACATGACGTTTGTGTTCACATCCGTTGGATGATCCGGCGCGATATGCCGGAAGTGCTGGAGATTGAAAATCATTCGTTCGAATTTCCTTGGACCGAAGAAGACTTTATTCGGTGTCTGCGGCAACGGAACTGTATCGGCATGGTCGCCGAGTTTGAGGAACGTGTTGTTGGTTTCATGATCTATGAGCTGCACAAGACGCGGCTGCATGTCCTGAATTTCGCCGTACATCGCGACGTCCGGCGGCATGGCGTCGGCGGTGCGATGCTGCAGAAGTTGATCAGCAAGCTCTCGCAGCAACGGCGGAACCGAGTCCTGCTCGAAGTGCGTGAAACGAATCTTCCTGCACAATTGTTCTTTCGCAACTGCGGCTTTCGCGCGATCTCGGTACTGCGTGAGTTCTACGAAGACACGCCCGAGGACGCGTATCTGATGCAGTACAACTATCACATCGCCGCGCTCGAAAGTGCGCGAAATTCCCGCCGCGCCGGTTAGCCGAAACCTGCTTGCCGTGCCCGAATCATGCGCGTTCTTTGGCGCACTTGTTGGACTGGCAAGCATCCCGGCCGTCGATCGTCCGCGAATCTCATTGCGGGATTCTCCGGCAAACGATCGGAGTCCATGAGAAGAGTCGCGTGGGCGACCTCGTTCCGTTCGTTTTCGTGCATGGGCGCATCGACAGACGTCTGTGTCTGTTAGTTGCCTCTCCGCCGTGCCGCTGGTAAAACCGTCGCCGGCATTCGCGCTGTTCACGTTCATTTCCCTGGAGTCGCTGCGCATGAGTTTGTTCTTGGGTATCGATATCGGCACATCAGCCACGAAGACAGTCCTCATCAATCCGAAAGGCCAGATTCTCTCCGAGGCGAGTTCCGGATATCCGTTGTATCACCCCAAGCCATTGTGGAGCGAACAAGATCCGGACGATTGGTGGCGCGCCACGGTCAAGACCGTGAGGGAAGCGGTGAAGAAATCCAAGGCCAAGCCGGCTGACGTGAAGGCAATCGGTCTGTCTGGCCAGATGCATGGGTCCGTGTTCCTGGACAAAAAGGGGCGAGTTGTCCGGCGTGCGCTTCTGTGGAACGACCAGCGCACCGCCGCGGAGTGCGCAGAAATCGAACGGTGCGCCGGTGGGCGTGCAGAACTGATCCGAATGGTTGCAAATCCGGCGCTCACGGGTTTCACGGCGCCGAAGATTCTTTGGCTTCGCAACCACGAGCCCAAAAACTTTGCCAAGACCGTCAACATTTTGCTTCCGAAAGACGACGTGCGCCGCCGAATGACCGGTGAATTCGCAACCGACGTCAGCGATGCCAGCGGCATGTTGTTGCTCGACGTGGCCAATCGCAACTGGTCGCGAGAATTGCTCTCAAAACTCCAGTTAGACGAATCGCTCTTCGCCCGTTGCTACGAATCAGAGGAAGTGACCGGCCAATTGACGGCCGCCGCGGCGAAAGAACTGGGGCTGACAACGGACTGCTTGGTAGTCGGCGGAGCGGGCGATTGCGCGGCAAACGGTATTGGCACCGGTGTCGTGAACGGTGGAGTGTTATCCACGTCTATTGGCACGTCGGGAATCATGTTCGTGCATAGCGACCAGGTCGAAATCGATCCGCTAGGCCGTTTGCATACTTTCTGCCATGCCGTGCACGGCAAGTGGCATATGATGGGAGTCAGCCTGACGGGGGGCGGGGCACTTCAGTGGTTCACTGACAAACTCTGTCGTGAAGTCGGTAAGGGCAAGCTCAGTGCGTATGACGTGCTGAATGCCGAGGCACGCGCAGTTCCCGCAGGTTGCGAAGGATTATTCTTTCTGCCGTATCTGGCCGGTGAACGCACGCCGCACGCCGATCCCGACGCACGAGGATGTTTCATCGGCTTAACGCTGAAGCACGCGCGCGGGCACATGGTTCGGTCGATCATGGAAGGAGTCGCTTACGCCATGCGCGACTCGTTGGCGATTATTCAGCAAATGGGAGTGCCCGTGAAACAGATTCGCGCCTCGGGGGGTGGATCGAAGAGCCCGCTGTGGCGGCAAATTCAAGCCGATGCCTTCGGCCAGAAAGTGGTTACCATCAATGCCGAGCAGGGACCAGCCTTTGGCGTCGCATTGCTCGCCGCGGTTGGCTCTGGGGCGTTCCAAAATATCGAAGAAGCGTGTGCCGCAACGATCAAAGTAGTCAGCGAAACGCCGCTGGACCGCCGTGCCAAGAAGACCTACGACGCTGGCTTCCCGGTCTATCAGAGCCTGTATCGATCGTTGCGAAACGATTTCAAGAGCATTAGTGCGCTGGAGCAATAGGCAGGAGTAATACGCAGAGTAACGCGTTGGAATAATCGGTTCCGCACTCACAGAAAGTCCTCAATCATGGTCCAAGTCAATCTCAAGGAACTCGTTGGTAAGTTGAATGATACTTGTCGGCGTACGTTGGAAGGCGCCGCGGGGCTCTGCCTGTCGCGAACGAATTACAACGTCGAGATCGAACATTGGCTGGCGAAGTTGCTGGAAACGCCGAACACCGATCTGACCGGCATCCTACGACACTACGAAATTGACGCGTCGCGACTAACCGGCGAGCTGACTCGGTCGATCGACAAATTCAAGACCGGCAATGCCAAGCCGCCCGCTCTCAGCCCCAACCTTGTTGACTGGATGCGGGCGGCCTGGATGATCTGCTCCATCGATTTCGGCGAGCGAGCCGTGCGCAGTGGGCACTTGATCTGCGCCCTGCTCAGTGACGACACGTTGCCGCAGAGTGTTTCCCTGAATTCGCTGGATCGCGTTTCCGCCGATGCGCTGCGCCGCGAGTTGCCGATCATTACCTCCAAATCGAGCGAAACCAGCCTGCCGTTGGAGTCGGCAGCCGCTCCAGCTGGAACCACTCCTTCCGGAAAGCCCCTTGGACCAACCAAGACTCCAGGACTCGATCAATTCACCATCGATCTTACCGCTCGAGCTCGCGGCGGACACATCGACCCGGTCCTCGGTCGCGATGCGGAGATTCGCCAAGTCATCGACATCCTCACGCGCCGCCGGCAGAACAACCCGATCCTGACCGGTGAGGCGGGTGTCGGAAAGACCGCCGTCGTCGAAGGTTTTGCGTTGCGGATCGCTCGCGGAGATGTCCCGCCGTCGCTGCAGAACGTTGCGGTCCGCACGCTTGATCTCGGACTGCTGCAGGCCGGCGCCGGCGTGAAGGGGGAATTCGAGAACCGGCTAAAGTCGGTTATCGAC
>CAZFLF010000433.1:0-6032 GCA_964519825.1 uncultured Pirellulaceae bacterium
GGCCAAGTCCCTCAAGTTCACGAGTTTCATGCTGGCCGACAGCAGTAGCTTGCCGTCCCGCGAGATGGCAATACTCATGAGCTCGTCCGGTTGGTCCTCTACCGTTCGCTGTCGCTTGCCGGTACCGACGTCCCAGAATCCGATCGTTCCATTAGTAGCGGACGTGACAAATTGAGTCCCGTCGGGAGTGAATGAAACGGAGGTAAGGCGTCCCTGCGAGACCTGAACTTTGCGGCTGAGCTGCCGGGACTTTGTATCAATCATCCCCACGTTGCCATCCCCAGCGGTATATGCCAGCCGAGTGCTGTCGGGTGAGAACGACACATGCGATCCACCTTTCGGCTCGAAGTGGACTACGTCAGCGCGCCAGTCGTCGGTGTTCCAAATCATTATCGGGCCGCCTTGGCCCGTTAGGTTCGTTGCAGCGGCCAGCCATTTACCATCGGGTGAGAACTGAAGTCCCCGGATCATAGGATTTTCAGAAAGATTACTCTGAGGCTGTGTCCGTTTTTCCGCTTGCCCTTGCGAGCAGGCTGCCAGGCCGACGAGTAACAATGTGCTTAGGTTCATGGCAAGTATCTCGCTAAGAGGAATGAACGACCTAATCGCCTTTTCGTGTTGTGGTTTCGCCGATCGAAAACTTGGAAAGGTCCCAAACAATTACGCTCGAATCGACGTAACTTGCAGCTAGTAGTTTCTGGCCGTGCGAGAAAGCCAGCGCTGAGATCTGTTTGGCCATGCCGGTGATTCGCGCGACCTCTTTGCCGGTTTCCAACTCCCATACGGAAATCATGAATTCGCCGGGCTTCTCGATGGATCCGGCCGCAACGGCGACCAAGCGTCCCGTGGGCGAGAAGCGGATCTCGTGGGGAAATCGCCCTGGAAACACGAACGTGCTCCTTTGTTTACCGCTTGCCAATTCAAAGGACTGGAGCCGAATCGTCGAATCCTCAACCTTCGCGCCTGGTTCGCCAGCAGCTGGTCTTGCTTCGGCCGTCACCAGAATTTCGCCGTCGGGTGAGAGTGCGTGCCGCCCGTCTGTCGGAGCGTCGTGCTGCCGAATCTCTTTTCCGCTAATGACGTCAAACACGTGCACTTTGCCCCGTAGCGGCCAGAGAAGGAATTTGCCGTCCGACGTGAATCGACTCAATCGAACATCGAGTTGGGATGGACCATCTCCGAACGGATCCGAGACGAAAGGCTTCCCCTCGTCATCTTCTGGAATCTTAACCTGGCCGGGTCGAATCGCGTGTTCATGAATCGCTTTGCCAGTAACAACGTCCCATACGCGAAGAAACCCGTCCGGACCAAAGGACAAGAACCGTTTGCCGTCCGGTGAGAACTGCACCGGGTATAAACTCCCCAATCGCCCATGTCCCGCGAGCCGAAATATTTGCCGACCCGTGGGGACATCCCAGAGACGAACCGTATTGTCGTGACTGCTAGTGGCGATCTTGGTGCGGTCGGGCGAAACGTCCAGGCCAACCCAACGGCCATTGGGTGGCAGCAAGCGTACTGGTTCGCCGTTCGATACGTTCCAAATGCCAACCATCCCCGACAGGCAGCCAGAAGCGATCTCCTTGTCGTTCGGAGCAAACTTGATCTCCCTTGGCTCTGCTTCGTGTCCGATGAACTTTTCGCCAATCACCTCGCCGGTCTTTAAATCCCAAACTTTGATGACGGGATTGCTACCGACCGCTGCAACCAATTGATCCCGCGTCGAAATGGCAACGTCGCGGCACTCGGCGACACCGGAAGATAATCTCCGCACCAATTTGCCGGATGCAACGTCAAATAGCTCGACACTTTTGTCCAGATGAGAGGGTACCACGAGAAACTTGCCGTCGGACGTGAAGGCCAACCCTTCACGGTAGTAGGAACTATTATTCCCTTGCAGCCTCGCAACCAGGCGTCGCGTGCCCACGTCCCACAGGCGTGCAGCGAAGCTGTCGTCGCTGCCGGTGGCGAACAAAGTGCCATCGGGCGAAAACTCGATCACTTGTGCTCCCCGCGGCAGACCGGGCAATGCTTGCGGTTCCATTTCCGTGCGCCATTCCCAGATGGCGGCTCCCCCTCGGCCTGCCACCGCAAGGAGGTCTCCGTCGGGTGAAAATGCGAGCGACTCGATTTCCCCTTTGATGACGTTCCGACTCTTCAATTCCGTTTCCGATTTAACGTTCGCGAGTCGAACTTTGCCGCTCCTCGTTCCGAACGCCGCGATATTTCCGTCTGGTGTGAAGGCCATATGCAGGGACTGAGCAGAAAGCGGTTCCGTCCACTCGATCTTGGAAATGTAGGCGGCTGTTCTGGCATCCCAGAATTTCAACTGCGTGCTGTTATTACGAGTTTGCTTGTCCAACTTCGACGCCAGGGTGGCGATTTGCCTGCCGTCCGGGGTCAATCGGAAAGTCTGAAAGTAATGGTCCCCAAAATCAATGTCGTGGAGCAACTTTCCGGACCGGGCGTCCCAAAGACAAACTGTGCCGCCTGGCGAACTAACGATCAGCGTCTCCGTGTCGGGGACAAAGGCCGTGCGCTTATACCATCCTGCGTGACGGTAGCGGATCGTTCCCAACCGCGACACGGCACCAGGCGGCAACGCGTCCCCATATCGATCGACGCGTCTCGCGGAAAGTTCGGCGACAGTGGCTGTGGCTTGCTCTGCAGAAATCTCCCTGCCAAGCTCCGCCGGCGAACGCGGTGTCGGCGAATCGCCCCCAGTCTGAGATGGGTCGACTGCCAGTTGCTCGTCTCGTTGACTCTCTTTCTGCTTGGTGGTCGTTTGGAGTGCCGCAACTTGGGGCACTCCGGGCAGTACGAGACACGCCAAGAGCATTACAATGAAAACGCCAAACGCGCTGAGCGCAGGAGATCGCCGGAGAGATCCGTCCATGACTCGCACGATCCGCCCGCCGAACGGATGCATCCGTGGCACAGGCCAAGTCGTTCGGCAAAGTACGCTTTGTGCTGCACACCGCTCGACGGTAAGAATCAGCGCATTACAGTAGCGCCGACAAGTCGTCAGCCGCCCGTGTAACAGCAAGTCATCGCAGCAGTCTTCCCGCACCCTCCCAAGGGTCTCGTTTTGTCTCTTTGTCAACATTGTCACGATAATCTGCTCCGGCTTTTCAGTGCTGCTGTTTTCACACGACTGTTGTGAAGAAGAGTTCACGTGGAAAGCACAACGCCCCTGAGTATTCGCGTCACACAATTGTGACAAGAACCACAATACAAGCCGCGGTTCGAGCGAATTTGGGCGCCGGCATTCTCACTGTTTCAGGCCCTCTCAGTTGCCGGCATTACCGGTCCCATTTCTGGACCCCAGAATGGTGATCAACGTCTTTTCTTGTATTGAAGTGTCTTATCGAATGCGGCGATGACCTTGGCGTCCTCGTCAGTCGGTTCCACAATTGAAAAGTGAACGTCAACCCAGCGTTTCTCATAAACGAAGAAATAGTTCACATTCCGCTGTGTGAATATTTTGTCGTCGAAATTAATGACGACGTCGTACTGAACGCGGTGATACCTGTCGTGTGCGGTCGCCGTGACAGTTTCCTTGGCGATCTTTGGATTACGATTCAATTGATTCCAATAGAACTTGTAGCAGACTTCGTGCGATTCGCCGTCGCCGTGCGGTTGCTCGACGAAGATCGAGAGGTTGAACCTTTCGGCGCCGGCCCGGACGGCATAGTCCTTGCCTCGTCGCGACTCTTGCTTCTTTCCCAATTCGGGGCCGTCAAATCCGATGCTCCAGTTGGCTTCGGGAATCGCGATCACCGTTTGGACGAGGCGGATTTCGGTGGCAACGCCTTTCGCGGACCGAATCATCGCGAACGCCTTCTGCACCACGTCTTGCTGACCATCGTTAGTCAAGATCGTGAAGGTCATCATGGCGTCGGACACTCGGACGACTCCCGAACTCAAATACTTGAATTCATCCGGCTTGGGTGCGCGATCGGTTATGGAAAACGAAAATCCGGTGACCGTATCGCTCTTGAGTTCGGCAAGTTCAATCGTCTTTTCGACGGACTGTTCCTGCGCGATCTTAGCCATACTCTCGACCTGCTTTCGCAATGGCTCGACGGATCGTTCGCCGGACTGCCCGATCGGCGTCAGCAGCACGTGAAATGGCATTCCCGACTTAGGTTTGAATTCGAGAGTCGCCGGCAATCCCAAGGGCGCAGGCGGGATTTCATGGATCCAACTCACGGGAGCGGCAAATTGGATTTCAATCCACTCCGTAATCGGAAATTTGCGAACGGTCGTCTTCTCGACGGCCGACGCGCGGTCGCCTGCTATCGCCGAAGTCAGAAGAGCAAGCAC
This sequence comes from uncultured Pirellulaceae bacterium, assembly GCA_964519825.1. Taxonomy (GTDB): domain Bacteria; phylum Planctomycetota; class Planctomycetia; order Pirellulales; family Pirellulaceae; genus CAZFLF01. Next base: position 4,324 of record CAZFLF010000433.1, read on the forward strand.
AAAACGAATGCGACAATTCTGCATGGTGACGACTCCTGCTTGAATCAGCGTGCGGAACGAATCAAGCCGTATCGCCGAATCGTCGCACGTACGGTTCCCAAATTCAATAAGCTCCGGCCGAAATGTTGGTCACAAGGTCGGGGAAAGAAGGCCTCCCAGCGTAATGCTGACGGGTTGGTCCATATCATCCCACGGGTTCATGACTGGGCGCCACTCCATGTAGAGAATGGAACTCGTACCACTGATAGCCGTCAGGCAACGGTGAGGCAGCTGCGAACTCCAAATGAATGATTCGTCGGTGTCGCTCCGTTTCTGGATACGAATTGCGGGAACAGTGCGTCACGAGTGGACGGATCAACAACACGTCGCCTGCTCGAACGTCAAAGCTACCTCCAGTTCGGTCAGAATCGTGCGGACCTTCACCTGACTCAGCGCACCGGCGAGAACTTTGAAACCATCCTGCTCGATCGCGTCTCGCAGGTTTTTGGACATAATCAATTCCCAGCACGGCCTTTGTTTGGCTTAGTCAAGCAATTTCGAACTGCTCACGGCTGATAGTCAATGGAGATGGTGAACTGACTTGACTCAATCAGATATCCAATAGCACCTCAGGCGGAGGGCCGCAGCAGAATGATCGAACAGAAGCAAACGACTCATTTTCCTGCCCGCCGATCTTCCTGCACATAACTCCTAGTTGCAAACAGGCAGGAAGACCTCCCGACCCTCTTTTGCTTCTTAGCGGTATCGTCCGAAAGCCTGAACAAAACAATGTCTGCCAACTTGTCCCCCGTTGCCGGCGCGAGATGTGTGCAGCCGAGCATCAATGCCGGCACCGTGTCGAGCGATTGACTCACGATGAGCGTTGACGTTGTTTGCGGGCCGAGAAGGTGGTAAAAGCCGTTACAAAAGGAGTACGGATATGCACACAGTTGCCAGAATCCTCTCGATGCTAGTCCTGTTCTTGTCAGCGACAATTTCCCAGGCCGACGACGCTGCCGAAGAAATAAAGCGTCTCCAAGGTCGCTTTGAACGGACCTTCACGAATGCCGCCGGAACGATGTTCCGCGCTGTAAAGGAAGTGGTCGGGGACAAAACGACTGTGACGACCTATGACGATGTTGGAAACCTCGTCGAAGCGCACACCTCGAGCTATAAAGTCGAGAAGCGCGGTCCGGTGCGCGTCCTGTCATTCTTTAACGCCACGGTTACGGCCGGGCGAGAGAAAGGATTCACAGACTCCGCGACGCGGTCGTACATTTATCGCTTCGACGGCGAAGCATTCGCCGAGGTTTGGGGCATCCTGGAAGGGGACGATAGCCCACCTCGAATACTCATTTGGCGTCGCCTGAAGGACAGCAAATAGCCTGTAAGGAGCACATCACCAAACGCCCGGCAGAATCCGTTTCGTTTTGCCCATGTACTCACGGTAGTCGTCTCCGAACTCTTCGATCATCATCTGCTCCTCCCGAGCAACGCGAAGCGCATAGTGCTGCACCACAAACGTCTACGGCGAGTGCGGCCACTCGGGGAGCCCACGAAGAAAGTCGGGACAGACTCCCTTGAGCCAGACGTGAGTGTCGCTAATGCGCGTCGGAGTTACCATCCTCGCCGCCATCAGACCGTAGATCGCTCCAGACAGAAAAAGTACGATGCCCGCCACGATCAGCCAGCCAAACGCGCCGTTGCGCCCTATCATCGCGATGCCGCCG
>CAZFLF010000434.1:0-6023 GCA_964519825.1 uncultured Pirellulaceae bacterium
GAGCGAGGGCGATGACGATTTGATCCGAGCCGCCAGATTGATTTTGGAGAGCTGCCATTTCATTTCGGCCAGATGCGGATGATCAAACGTCCGTTCGTCGTAGGGTACCTCGAAGTACTCCGCCAATCCCTCGTCGAGCCAGAGGGGTACCAGTGCCAGATCGGCATGCAACAAGGCGTGAGTTCCCTCGTGCCGGACGTCGACTTCGAACTCGTCGCTCTTAAAGGCGAACACCATCCCCGGGCCGCGCTCCTTGATGTACAGCGCACGCCGCGACGGGAGTTCGGGAAAGTACTTTTTCAAGTAGCTTTCGTACATCGACTTGTCATGGAACAAGAACAATTTAATCGGCTCGCGTGGTTCGTTGATCTCGAGTGTGCGTACCAAGTCGCGCTGCAACTGGGCCATTTCATCGAGCAGGTGCGTGTGGTTGGTTAATGAAAAGTCGGCATAGCACAGGAACGCTCCCGCCGATTTTTCATCCGGCCAACGGCTTTCCGCCCGCGCGTCCTCGACCGAGAAAAGTCCCTGCCAGAGAACGCAAGTCGTCAGGGCCGCCGCCAACAGCGCTAGACTACCGAGACACCGGGTTCGCTCATATCGCCACGACACCGGTTCAACCCGCCTTCCGCCATGAGAACCAGGTAACGAAGCCGCCCCGCTTCTTGCCGTAGGTCCCCCTTCGTCCCGCCGCGACCTCCTGGCCATCTGCCACCGCAGCTGGATTTCGACAGCACAAGTCGATCGCGGCCTCCCAATCAGTCAACTCGACAACTCGCTCAAAGGCCCGCGTCATGAGCGGACGCCTGGACTTAGGTCCGTGCGCGTCCGTGGCCAAGAAATGCACGAATCCATTCGCGAGCATCCATTCCGCCATGGCCTGCGGTCCGGGACCCATCCCCCCGATAATACTGCTCGCCGTGATCTGCATCAGGCAGCCGGCGTCGACCAGCGGCTCGATCAATCCCGGATCTTTCAGTAGTCCTTGATTGCGCTCCGGGTGCGACAAAATTCCGACCATGCCGTTGCGTCGCAAATCTTCCAGCACACCGTCCAGTGGAAAGTACAATTCATGCGGCAATTCCAACAGAACGTGCCGATGGTGATCGGCTAAGGACATGACCGTTCCGCGGCGGAGTCCCAAAACCATCCCATCATCGATCCGGACATCCGCGCCCGGCAGGACTTCCAAGGGAATTTCGTGCGCGTCGAGTTCCGCTTGAAGCTCGGCGGTCTTCTGCCGAATCAAGTCGCCGGAATTATGGGCGTAGGTACCCAGTTGATGCGGTGTGACAACGATCGTCGTGATGCCGTCCGCTACGGCAATCTCCGCCATGGCGAATGACTCCGCCCACGACTTGGCTCCGTCGTCGATCTCGGGGACGAGATGGCAATGAATGTCGACAAAGGGCTCCACGCTCGGCATGGCTGTACCTCTGACCGGATGAAAAAGACTGATGGCGTGGGCCCCATTCAACGGCCGAACGGCCGGAGGCATGACGCCCAAAACTGCTGAAAAGCGGGGCGAAGTATAGCGATGCACCAAGACTGGTCAATACGATCCGCCGTAGTGCTAGCACCCGTTGCCTGGAAGGATGTCTCTCGCCAAGGCGCAAAGGGAATGGCGACAAGGAATTGGCTTTACTTTGCGCCTAAGCGCCTAAGCGTAAGCCCTTTTCCTTAGTGGTTCAGTCATCCCTGATCGCCAACGTGCTCGACCTCGTCGCTCGCCGGTTTCTTGCGTTTGGGGATGAATCCGACGCAAAAGCTGATCACCATCAGTAACCAAAAGACCCAAAAGGCCCAGCTGCTTGGGCTGTGAAAATCGAGTACGTGCAACTCGTTGGTATTGAATCCCCAATCCAGTACCAGCTTGCCACCGATCACCATTACGAGCAGGTACGCGGCCGTTTCAAAGCGAGGAAATCGCTCTAGCAGCCTGATGAATACCCTGGCCGCGTATCGCATCAGGACTACACCGAGCATGCCACCAGTTATGACTACCCATAGCTTGGGGTGCCAATCGTCGGGGGAATGTCCTTCGGGAGGAGGACCGACCAGTGCGATGGCGGCTAGAATTGAGTCGACCGCAAACGCAATGTCGGTCAGTTCAATGACGAAGACCGTCGACCAGAATCCCGCGAGGCGGACCTCGCAGACCTCGCCAGTGGCGGTTTTCTGTCCGTCCGCGGTCGATTCCGTGGATTCGCATCGGCTCTCCCGCCACTTGTCCCAGAAGTACTTGAGAGCTACGTAGGCCAAATAGAGGCCGCCAATGAGCTTGACAATACGATATTTCAGCAACAACTGGGCGCCGGCAATGGCGATGAAGCGGAACGCAAACGCACCGATCAGACCCCAGGTCAACGCAGGCCCCTGCTCCCGCTTGGGCAGCCGCTTCGCGAGCAACCCCAGTACGAGTGCGTTGTCGATCGAGAGCACTCCTTCGAGGACAACGAGAAGAGCCACGACTGCCAGGTCTTGGAGGCCAAATGTCTGATCAAATAACATGCGTCCGAACGCAACCTTCAACGAATGACGTGATTCCGTTTCAGTACGACAACTCGCCCGCGCTCAAAACTAAACGACTCGCTTGGCTCGCAACGAGTGATACGTTCAGACCCTAACGCGCCGCAGCCAACACCATAGCATGCCCGTTCCAACCCATCGACCCGGTGTTGTGGCCGTCAGGTGCGGAACAACCGGCTCGCCGACGCATCGGGCGACCGTCAGGGACCATCCTGGCCGACTTCTTCCGTGTTCCGTGCAAGAGCGTCGTGGTCGCTATGAGTTGCGCCACGCTATTTTTTTGCGGGGACCGTTGAGAGTGTTCGACTTACGAGACGATGAAGTGACGACTGGTCCCTTCCGATCTACTTCCCCCGGAGCCTACGCGTGGTGGCCCATCCTTCCCTGAGTGTCGTGCTTCCCGTCCACAATGCCGAGCAGACACTCGCTGTCCGAATGGCACAGATGCTCGAAATCCTTCCGGATCTCACTAACAATTTCGAGATTTTGGTCATCAACGATGGCTCGACCGACCACACGGAGGAAGTCGCCTACGAGTTGGCTCGCGTGTATCCACAGGTCCGCGTGATACGACACGAACTGCGCCGCGGCCATCGGGGAGTCGTCGAGACCGGGCTATCCGAAACGTCCGGGGACATCCTGTTTGTCCAGGACGAGCATGCCGCGATCGATTCCAGCAAGTTGCATCGTTTGTGGGAGTTGCGGAACGACGAAGACCTGGTATTCGTCCAACCGGAGTTCCGAGTGAAGCGTTCGATGTTACAGCGACTAGCCGCCTGGGGCGTCCGACTGGAAGAATCCACGCAAAGTGGCGGCTCGGCGGGTGTACAAATGATCCGACGTCAATCGCTGGCTCGCCTGGATGAGTTCGAGGCAATCGATTCGGGAACACCGCCGCGAAGATCCCGGAGCGATAAAGGGGCGCGCCATCGCGACGGCCAGCCGACCCCCAACTTCACAAACCTCGATCGCCCCCGCCCCCGCTCGCGGTATCCGTAGGACTAAAGAATGACCAAATCCCAATGACCAATGACCAAGGGAAAAGACGGTCACTGGGCTCTTTGCCCAGAGCTCGCGGTTAGTCGCCGCCACCGCCGGGTGATATGCGTAACGCCTTTTGCGAATCACGACCCCAATCAGCCACCCGTAGAACTACTGGATGACTAACGCATAGTCAAATCGCTTCCATCGCTTGGTCATTGGTCATTGGGATTTGGTCATTCGTTAGTCCTTAGACCTTAGTCATTAGTCATTGCTTGCCTGCGGCCGTACCTCGTACTCCGTACTCCGTACCCCCCGTTTTAGTTGGACGGTAGCCCAACTCCGGTCTGCCACAGTGCATCGGGCAGGAGTCCGACGTACTATGCATGGGTCGCGATGCTTCTCGAATGATCCACTGGAAAGAGTCTGTCCTTGGCGCTAATCGAACTGCGAGACGTCTGGAAAATCTATGACCTGGGCGAGGTCACGGTCGAAGCGCTGCGCGGGACAAGCATGACGATCGATCGGGGGGAGTACGTGGCACTCGTCGGGCCCTCCGGCTCGGGCAAATCGACTCTGATGAACATGCTCGGCTGCCTCGATCGGCCGACCAAAGGAAGCTATCAGTTGGCCGGTGCAGAAGTGGCCACGATGTCACGCGACGAGCGAGCGGGAATCCGCAACCAGCACCTCGGCTTCGTGTTCCAAAACTTCAACCTCCTGGCACGGACATCGGCCTTGGAGAACGTCGAGTTGCCGTTGCTGTATGCCAGCAGCGTGTCGGCGCGCGAACGGCATCAGCGGGCGAGAGACATGCTGGACCTGGTCGGTTTGGGGAATCGTCTCGATCATCATCCTAGCCAGCTTTCTGGTGGACAGCAGCAGCGCGTGGCGATCGCGCGGGCCCTGGTCAATCACCCCTCGATCTTGATGGCGGATGAACCGACTGGAAACCTCGATTCCCGCACCAGTCGCGACGTGATCGAATTGTTCCGCAAGCTCAATGCAGAAAAGGAAATCACAGTCATTCTCGTGACCCACGATCAGTACGTCGCCAGAAATGCGAGGCGTATTGTGGTTCTTCGCGATGGTTGCATTGTCGACGACACGACTGACGCGGAAAAGGCGATGCAATCGCTACATTTGGCCAGTGAAGTTAGTCCGGTAGCATCGTCAAATCCGGCTCAGGGCGAATCTTTGGAATAATGCCCGCGACCGGCCGAATTCTCATCTTCATGAGAACCGGTGTATTTCGCACGTGGTGGCAACTTGTAGCGGTCACGTCGCTGGCGGCGGTCGCGCAAAATTTGCGGGCAGAGTGGCCCGTACCACTGTTCATGCCAGAGCAGCGGACGATCGAACTGCGCGATCCGTCTCAATTGCCGCGCGCCCAGCTTCCTCGTACGCCACCGCCAGCAACCATCTCCGATCCGCGCACGGAATTGCCGCAGCGGCCATTGTCGTTGGACGAAACGATCCGCACGGCGCTCGCCAATGCGCAAGTGGTACGCGTCCTGGCTGGCGTGACCGCCACGTCCAGCGGCAGCACCATCTATGACGCCGCCATCACCAACACGACCATTGACGACAACCGAGCGCGTTTTGACCCGACAGTCCAGGTCGAAAATAGCTGGAATCGGGTTGAGAGGCCGCTCGCCGATTTCGATGACCTGACGCTCACCACCTCGCACATCACCGGTTTGCGCACCGACAACTACAATCTCAACACCAGCGTGTCCAAGACAACGACGTTGGGTGGGACGGCGAGCCTCAATCTCAACACCGGGCCCACGTACTCGCGCCCCGGTATTTTTCCACTTAATCCGGAATCCCGACCATCGCTCGGCCTGCAGCTGACGCAGCCGCTGTTGCAAGGTGCCGGCCGCCGGGCCAATCTCGCGCCGATCGTCCTGGCCCGCATCGACACCGAGCGATCGTATTTTCAGTTCAAAGACAGCGTGCAGGAACTTGTGCGGGGAGTCATCGCAGCATACTGGTCCGTCGTTTTTGCGCGCACCGACGTCTGGGCGCGCGAACAGCAGGTCAAGCAGGCCCAATTTGCGTACGACCGGACCGCCGCCGCGTTCGCAGTTGGCGTCTCCGACGTCGGCGAAACGGCACAAGCCAAGACCGCGCTGGCCAATTTTCGCATCAATCTGCTGTCGTCGCGCGCCAACCTGTTGCAGCAGGAAGCGGTCCTCCGAAACCTGCTCGGTTTTCCCGCCTTCGATCCCGAACAAATCATTCCCGTTACACCGCCAGTCCAGGACCGACTGGACATGGACTGGGAACAAATCCTCTCGCTGGCGGAAGTGAATCGGCCGGATGTCATCGAACTGAAACTGGTACTCGAAGCCGATCAGCAACTCCTTTATCAAGCGCAAAATAACGCCTTACCGCGCACCGACGCCGTCGCGCTCTATCGTTGGAACGGCCTCGAAGGGGAGATGCCCATCGGCACAAACTTGTCGTCCGGACCCGGGCAATTCACCGACTGGACGCTGGCCGTGAAT
>CAZFLF010000435.1:0-6001 GCA_964519825.1 uncultured Pirellulaceae bacterium
ACCGACAGCCAGCTCGGCACGGTTCGGTCGCGATTGCATTACGCCAAACGAGCGCTACGACGCGCTCTTGAAAGGAGAATCGACCATGAATGAGAAAGAACTCGGAGACGCCTTACTGAAGTGGGACGCCACGAAACAAACTCTCGGGCCCGATCCACGCGAGCTGACGACAAAAATTCTGGATCGTGACCGACAACGGGTACGGCGGTTGAGCATCATCGCCGGGCTGTTCTGGGGTGCCGCACTGCTAGGTATCCTGACGATCTTCGTGGCCGGTGGCTTCGCCTTCCCCCGCATCGCACAGTTGCTTCAAGAACATCCGGCAATCGATGCAGGAGGCGAAGGGGGGCCGGTTCGTGCACTCGCCAAAATCACGGCGATGAACATTGTCATCACGTCCTTCTCGGTCATGTCCTTGGTGCTCGCCGGGTTCGGTACGATGTTGCTGGTTCGAGCATCGCGACAGGCCACGCTCCGGCAGGTTCACGCCGGACTGGTGGAAATCTCGGAACAAATCCGACAATTGAGAGCCACCAACGGCAAGTAACATCATCGGTTGTTATCGAGCAACATGCGTAGGGCAGCGAGCATGGCGTTCTCGGCACCGACGGCAGTCCAACACCACGTCGAGAGGTTACCGTCGTTTTCCCGCCAGGCTTGCTCGATGGGGAGGTAGCCTGCGCCGCACTCGCCGTAGCCGAGGGTGAAAACAGACATTTCCGGGCGCAACAATTGGGCCTCGAGCTGGAATTCGACGTACGATTCGCCCGGCAATAAGACGACGGCGGCTTCGCCAAGATCCAATATCGGAACATCTATCAGTGGATCGACGGCGTTTCGTTGACGCCAACTGAGCCCCAGCGCGGCGAGACAGCGTTTTTTTGAGTCGGTATGTTCAAGCTGGTGCTGCAGGTCGGTCACCGTGTAGCCGGGCGACTCGCGGAGCGGCAACCTCAGCGGGACCTTGCGGAATGTGGCCTGTCGCAGCGGCCGGCGGTGAGTGTCCTTCCAGGCGGCAACCATCGCTTGATAGAGCCGGTCTGCCAAGAGCGGCTTGTTCATCGAGCTGCCGTCGTTGTATTTGCCTGCCGCGACGTTACCGGAGCAGCCCGAGGCATAAATCTGAAAGACGCTCGCGTCGTCGTCCTGCCGTCTTTTCCGAGCCAGCCCGGGGAAATCGGCAGTCACTCGACCGGAGCCCCAGTGACTCATCGGATGCACTGCGTAGACGTGCATCGCACACACAGGGGTCTCGCCGTCCCAAAAGCTCAACGTGCGCAGCCACGGATCGATCGTCCCCTCGGGCGCGTCGCGTTTCACCGGATCGCCGCCGCTCATGCTGCTGCGATCGAAACGCGGATTACCGTCCGAACCTAGGTACCGCCGGTTCGATGCGACCCGCTCGACCTTCGCTTTTCCGCTGCCGATATGCGTCACTCGCCGAGCTTGGCTGAGCCCCTGTCGCAACGCCGCCGCCGTCTGCTGCACGCAGCGCTCGTGAAACTCAAGTTCAATCAGCGCACCACCCAGCTTGCTGCGATCGAGGATTCGCTGGGCTTCGAGGTCCGCCAACGGCGTGTCGTGTTGATGAATGCTGCTGACCAGCACTCGCGCGCGAGTCGTTCCTGCCGCCTCCGCCAGCACGTCCCGCCAACGGTCGTAGGCGTCGTTGCGAATCTCGCACCAATCGACGGCCACGACCACAACAGGCTCCTCGCCTCCCAGCAACACGAACCCGCGGGCAAACAAGGGATCGTCAATCGCATGGGCGGGGGGCGGAGTGGTCGTCCCTCCGAGCAACGGATGTCCGAGCGGAGGCGTCACGTCCGCCGAGAATGTCGCCAAACGAAACTCGATATCTTCAGCACCGCTGGTCGGGGATGCGCACCCGAAAACTCCGGCACCGGTTAACCAACTCAGGAGCAAGACAGGCAGCCGCCACGCCCGCACTCGCAAGCGTTGATTGAATCCAGATGCAGGTGATCGAAGGATGCAATTCATTTAGGAAATCAAGAACTCTAAAGGCGGGGAAGATCTCGATGCGAAGTAGTAGTCAAGTGCTGACAGAGTTCCAGTGGATCGATTGCTGAACTCCAGTTTATTCGCTGCTGCTTGGGTGGATGCGAAGCTTTCACTAACGAGGATTCTCCACGACCGTAAACGTAATAGGTAACTCCATCGGCTTCTCATCTGCGGAGCGTTCGTTCTTGGGCCAGTTGTCGGCCGTCGCGCTCGGTTCCTCGAATTTGTCGAACACGAGCGGCTCGATGATACACTTCGCCTCGTACTTGCCAGGCTCTAGCTTGCCGAGGTTCACACCAATAATGCTGAAATACGTGAAGTTCTTCGAATACCGTCCCTGCCAGATCGCTTGGTGGGCTACGACAATAAACTGATTCGCACGTCGCTCGATCCGCTCCACCCAAACCCGGTCGTTATCGTCGAGCTGCCGTGTGCGAAAAAGGAGCCCGTTGTCGTCGTTGCCGGTGAGCAGAAGTTTCTTGTCCAGCAATTGATCGGACCACTCGTCGAGCAACACATTGTCTGGTTTTTGTTGAATTGTCGGCGCGTGTTGCAGCCGGGCTTTGTCGTTCCACCTGCCTGTATCGCCACGAACTTTGTGGAAGCAATCATGCAACATGCCGCGTTTGGCTCGATTGTTCATCGTCTTTGTCCAGGAGTCAGCCTTCCCGGCATCCCGCCCGCGCGGTTGAGCGTGTGATGGGCTTGGCGTGTCCACTTCTGCGAAAAGTCGCACGGAAAGGATCGCAAATGAAATGAGAATTAACGTGCGAATTTCTCTCATGCCGTGCTTCCTTCTTCACGCGTACGTTTCTTTTGTCGGGACTTGCGACCTCTTGTCGAGCACCGGTCTCGATATCGGTCGATTGACTTCTATTGCGTCGCGTCTCCGGTTTTCTGGATTCGATAGAGGCTGGTGAACGTCCGGATAAACAGACTTCCGCGCGCCATGGCGGGAGTTGCCCAAGCGTTGTCGTCGAGGGCATTTTTGCCAACGACTTTGAATTCCGGGCCATCCTCGACCACCCACGTTGTGCCGTTTTCGTTGAGCAGAAAAACCTTGCCGTTGTAGGCCCAAGGTGACGCATAGAAGCGGCCGCCGCCGGTGTCCAGACGCTGTCGAGGAAAAATAGTCTCACCAGTTTTGGCGTTGGAACAAGTCAGCAGCCCGGCATCAAACAGCACAAAAATCCGTTCGCCGCTGATCAGAAAACATGGGTGAATGCCCGCGCCTCTCGGTTGCGACCAGGCGATCCACCCATTGCTGGTGTTTTTGCCCTCGAGGCTGATGTCGCCCGACGCGCCCGGGCGGATGGCGTAAATCGGCCCGTAGTGGTAGCCCGCTCCGAGATACAGCAGGCCGTGTTTGGCGACCGGCATCAGGCTGACCAGACCAGACGTGCCGTTCAGCTGCCACAGTACTTTGCCGTCAAGGTCGTACGAGCGCACTCGTCCCGTTCCGATCGTCACCAATTCAGTGCGCAGATCATTTTTCCAAATGTACGGCGTGGACCAGTTGCTTTTTTCCTCGCGCTCGACGCGCCAGACTTGTGATCCCGTAGTTTTGTCCAAGGCGACCATAAAGGAACTTTGCTCGTTGTCGTTGACCACATAGATTCGATCTTGGTGCAACACCGGCGAGGCCCCGGTGCCCCAACCGCCGCGCATCTCGTAACTGTCCCACTTTCGCTCCCAAAGTTGTTGGCCGTTCATGTCGTAACAGAACATGCCGATGTCAGCGAAATAGGAGTACACGCGTTCGCCATCGGTGATCGGCGTCTCGGACGCATAGGAGTTTTTGGGATGCCGTTGCCGCGGAGGCACACCTTTGTGGGCCTCTCGCTCCCACAGAATCTTCCCCGTACCAAAGTCGAGACAATAGGTCATCCAGCGATGAATATCCGTTGGTTTGACGCGTCCTCCTGGGTAACCGCCGATGACTGGTCTTTCGAGTTTATTTTCGCCCACTGCGGACGTAACGAAGATCTTTTCACCCCAGATCACCGGCGAGGACCATCCCCAGCCTGGAATATCGGCCTTCCAGATCACATTCTCGGTTGCGGACCACGTGTCAGGAAGCGTAGTACCTTCGGCCAGACCATCGGACTGCGCTCCCCGGTACTGCGGCCAGTTTTCTGTTTGAGCGAAGGCGACGGGTGCCAATGTCAACGCCATTAGCAACGTCAGCAGGAGCCTGTGCATTATTGATTTCCTCCCAGGTAGAGCAATTGAATCGACAGAATTGGATTTATCAATCAAGCATGTGTTCGCCCAAGCATGTGTTCGCCACGAAGTGTGTGACCAGTCTCGCACTAAGCGAGGCTGCCAGCTTCCTCAACGATCGCAGAGACAAAGTCGAGAATGGTTGGAAGCGAATGCGGGTATGGTTCACAGAGAACGGTGTGAGCCAAGCAGTACCGGGGAATTATGGAGCCGCCGTGATTCCGACGGATCGGCGGGTGCCACTTCTGTCAGGGAATGGAAACACCTTCACCAGAATGTTGGAATGGTGCTCCAATTCCCACAGGTAGGCCCGGTCAGGCATCGGCACGGGCTGCAAGTTCGACAGCCAAGTCGCGCCGCCAACCGAGTTGTTTCCAGGCATTACGCTACGGCAGATTGAGCTGCGGTTCAATCGTTGTTCGGCGCATTCAACTCACTCTGCCTCGCGCAAATCCGAAAGCCAAGGCATCTCAGCGTCAACTTCCATTTGCACAACTGGCTGCCCGACAAATGCCTCGGGTAGCAACGCAGGCTTCGAATGAAAGTACACCGAAAATTGGCCGAATTCCACGTTCGGCGAGCAGTTAAGTTCGCCACTCAGCACCCGCCCGACAAAGTGATACCACGCGCCGTAGGAGTGCAGTCCGGATTCTAAGCGACAGTTATGATAGACCTCAGCCTCACGGTCGAACGGAATCCCGAGCCGGTCGAGCAGCCGGCGAAACTCCTCCGGCAACACGCACACGCGAGTTGCGGCCCAGTTCCGGCAGGGTTCACAGCCGCACGTTTCTGGGCCACTAATCGAAGGGCGCGCATGTGCAGCTGTAGTCATCGGGCGGTCATACTCAATTCGCCAGTGAGGTAGCTCCAGCAGTTCCATGAGCTCCGCCAAACGACCAGATTAACCGAGCGTAGTAGTTGGTTGGAACACAAAGTTGTCTTTCGGCGTCACGATACGGCCGAATTAGCTTCGGTTCAATCTTTTGTTCGGCGCGGCTCACTACTTCACACGGTTACGATATCCATGTCATCTCTCGCGCAACAATCGACCACTTTTCGCTCGTGCGGTTAAGGAGCATGAAATGACCCCAACCCATTAGGCTATGGCGCGGATGATCGTAGTCGACGTGCACTATGGCCTGAGTGTGATCATCGTTGAATCCGGCGCGGGAAAACCGCCACCAACCACTGCAATTTGGAACTGTATCACATGCAAGCTGTTTTGACTTGAATTTGAACGTGTCGACCATCTGGAAGCCACATTGGTGAGGAATTGCAAGTTGTGCCGTGTTGACGCGTGCGAAAGCATCAAGCGCCGCCGTTCCGGGATAGATACGCTCATCCTCTGATGCGTCGGATTCAAATCCTTCGGATTCAAACTTGTGGCTCCAAGCGTTCCATTCTTCGAGGACTGTGCGCGGCCATTCACTGGGTAGGTCAATGACATCGTGCAGTGCCGCCGTGGTGTGGTGCAGCAACGCGGACGCAGCCGAGTCGCCCAAGACGGCACGAAAAACAAGTTCATCGAGTTGGGAAATCGCATCCATCCCGGGTGAATCTTGAAAGCGCCGACCAGATTAACCGAGCGTAGAAGTTGGTTTGAACACCAAGTTGTTTCCAGGCATCACGCGCTACGGCAGATTTAGCTTCGGTTCAATCGATTGTTCGGCAAGCGACGGTCCATTGCCATCGTACTTGCCCCTAAACGACGTCCTGCATGGGTCTCACCTTCGGCGCAGGCATCGGTCGGCCTTCC
>CAZFLF010000436.1:0-5999 GCA_964519825.1 uncultured Pirellulaceae bacterium
GTGCAGAGCCAGATTCTGCAGCTTTACGTCGGCGAACCGGCGTTGGATGTCTAGCAACTATCCGACTGATCCGACTGATCCGACTGATCTGACCGATCCGACCGATCAAATGGCCTGCAAGATGCTCGCGCCGAACGTGAAGCCGCCGCCGAACGCGCATAGTCCGAGGCGGTCGCCTGGCTTCGCGATGGGTAGCAGTTCGCTGAGGCAAAGCGGGATGCTGGACGAAGACGTATTGCCGAGTCGGCGGATATTGCTGAAAACGGTCGCTCCGACGCGGCTTTGAATGGCGTCCAGAATACGCTGATTCGCTTGGTGCGGCACGATCAGGCTTAGATCGTTAACGCCGATTCCCTCCCGCTGACAGACGCGGTTGAGGCTGGCGATCATGGCTCGAACGGCTTCGTGAAAGATCTTGCGGCCCTTCATTTGAATGAAACCGTCGCGGCGAAATGGAACGGAGAGCGAGCTGCCGTCTTCGCCTTTGGCAGACAGTTCCGGGCGATAAAGTCGCCCTTTCGCGCGCGTGAAGTGCTCCTCGCCAAACAGGATCGTGGCCGAGGCCGCATCTCCAAACAGGATCGCGGTGTCGAGGTCTTCGAGGTTGAGCAGCGGCGACAAGACTTCGGTCGTGACCACCAAGACCCGTCCATCGGGAGTGCTTTGCAGGTAATCGTAGGCGGATTGCAACGCATACAAATAGCCGCTGCACGCCGCGTTGATATCGAAGGCTTGCAGCATCGTCGACGACCGACCGTTCGCGAGACCATTCAGAACCTGACACGCCATGGACGGCGTGACGCTGCTGGGACTAGTAGTGCTGCAAATCACCAGGCTCAAGTCGTCGACGGACAATTCTTCACGAGCTAGCAATTGTTCGCCAGCCCGCACGGCGAGGCTCACGCCAGTCTCTTGGCCTCCGACCCATTGCCGCGATTCGATGCCGGTCAGCCGGAAGATGTCGGCGTTGCTCATCGCCGCCGTCGTACCGACTAGTTCCTGATTGTCGACGATACGGCTGCCGGTGATTCCTTGGATGCTCGAGACTCCGACGTCGAAGGCGCGGGGACGATGCGATCTGCGGGGGAGCGGAAACGTCTCAGCCGGGCGTCGGCGGACGAGCGTCGGCTCACCCGGATCTTCGAATGCCGCCGACTTTTTGCGTGCGATCGGCTGATCAACTTGCACTCGCAGCAACGGCTTTCCGACCAGGATCGTGTCGCCGTTGTGGGACAGCACTTCGGTCACGGCTCCAGCGATGGGCGAGGTAATGTCGAACACTGACTTGGATGCCTCGACCGTGGCGACAATGTCGCCGCAGGCGAGTTGCTGGCCGATTCGCACGTGCAATTCGACCACCGACACCGTCTCGTCTGAGGGGCCCGAGCCGATGGCTTTCACTTCGACCACGCAGTCGTCGGTTTCCGCGGGTAGCTCCCACGTCAGGTCGAATCCGAGCAGTTCGGCGGCCGTGGCGAGTACGCGTTTGTAGGACGGCAATACCTCGATCTGATTCGCGAAATTGCACGGTACATAGGTGTCTGCACGGGCGACGCGGCGCATAGCCACTGGAAACCGGGCTCGTTCCGCGACCGACGCCAGGATCTCGCCTCCCAGCCCGCAAGTCTGGTTATCTTCGTGAACCACGATTAACCGTGCGGTTTTCTCCGCCGAAGCCAGAACTCCTTTTTCATCCCACGGCGAGAGCGACCGCAAGTCGATCACATCCGATTCGACTCCCGCGGTCTCCAGCGTCGCGGCAGCGCGCTCGCACAGCGCAACGGTGTTACCCCAGCCGACGAATGTGAGATCGCGCCCCGAGCGCACTTTGCGCGACACGCCGATCGGCACGAAGTGGTCGCTGACGCTAATCGACGACGCCCGCGACGAATCGTTGAGCATCGCTTTCGGATACAGGATTAGTGTCGGCCGCTCGGACTGAAATGCCGCATGCAATAGTCCCGCCGCGTCGCCGGCGGTCGACGGCATAAAGACGTCGAGACCGGGTATGTGGATGAATGCGGCGTCCATAGTCTGGGCGTGATACGGTCCAAGGCCCGGACGGTATCCGCCACACGGGGCGAAAATGACGAGTGGCACATTCCACTGTCCGTCGGCCCGCCAATACAACGTGGCCAATTCGGTCACGATTTGGTTGTAAGCCAACGGCAAGAAGTCGGCGAATTGAATGAATGCCACCGGCCGTTGGCCGGCTAACGCCCGCCCGATGCACGTTCCGACAATCGTCGACTCCGTCAGCGGTGAGTTACAAACGCGGGCGGGAAACTCCGAACTCAATCCGCGGGTTACGCCAAAGACATCTCCCTTCGGATCCTCAATATCTTCACCGTAAAGAAATACTCGTTCGTCGCGCAGTAGATATTCCCGCAACACGGACCGCAGGGCGTCACGCATGGTCAGTGGCGGAACCCCGCGCGCGGCGGAGGACTCGCGCGACGGGTGCGTCAGTTCAACGCACAAGTCCCGTTTGGCCGTGAACGTCGGAATCGGGTCCGGTCCGGCAACCGACGTGGTTTCGGCGGCAGCGACCTGTCGAGTAATGTCGGCCTCGACCCGCGCCAACTCCGCGTCTGAAATTCCTTCCGCCAGCAATTGATGCCGCAGATTCCGCAACGGGTCGCCAGTTTCATTCGCGCGCCGCAGGTCCTCGGGAAGCCGGTAGACCCGGTGATCGTCGGCATTGGTGTGACTTGTTAAGCGGTCGACGTCGAGCACGATCAGACGCGGGAGCCGGTCCACGCGCATCGACCGCACGGTTTCGCCGAAGTGATCACCGACCTTCCCGGCGTCGCGGCCGTCCAGGAACTCGATCTTCACTCCGAACAACTCCTGGGCATTGCCGCTCGGCAGTGAGAAGAATGTGCCACCTTGGGTGGTCGTCGAGATGGCATAGCGATTGTTTTGGACAACGAACAATACCGGCAATTGGCGCCGCACTGCCTCTCCGACCGCTTCGAGAAACTCGCCTTGCTGGGTGGTCCCATCGCCGACTCCGCAATACACGATCGGTTGTCCTTCTCGCTCCCGCACCGCCGCGGCGACCCCGACAGCCTGCAATGCATTGTTGGCAGTCGGAGTCACCATGCTCAGGATGTGCAATCGTGGATCGCTAAAGAACGCGCTCATCTGCCGACCGCGCGACGATCCGTTGTGCTTGCACAGGGAATTGTCGAAGAAGGCCTGAATTGGTAGGCCGCGTGCCACCAACAACGCTTTGTCGCGATAGTGGCAATGGAGCCAGTCGTGGGGAGTCAAATGGACGGCTAGACTTGCCGTAGCTTCGTGCCCCGATCCGGAGATATGGAAGAACGCCTCTCCACGGGTTGTCAGGCCTTGCTCGGCACGGTCAATCTCCCGCGCCGTGAACATGGCACGATAGACGGCGAGCAGTGTCGGTCGTTCCATCGACATTACCTCTGGGGCATTCCACATCGCGCGATCCTTGCGCGGACGGGGATCTTACTCAAAGTTGGAAGACTGGGATGCGCCAATCTTCAACCGCAACCGAGGCGGGCGGTTGAAATTGGCACAACGCGCTCCGGGACCCTTGTTTCGCCCAGTCGGCCGGCGCAAAGTGCAACACTTTCGCATTATCGGATTGCAACAGTTAAGACGATCACGGGAATTGTCAGGACGGCGAACGCGGGTGCTAGCTGCCGCGCTCCGCGAATGACGAATGTCTACGCACTAACGACGACAGATGCCGGAATGAGGAATAACGATTGGCACTTCGGGCTTGGGAATTCGCCACGCTTTCGTCGTTAGGGCTTAGACATTCGTGATTTACGCCGGTTCGCAACCGGTGACCTATCGCCGTAATTGTTATTTGCGGGCAACCAACCTGTCATCTAGAATCCCTGGAAGCAGTATTCCTACGGTCTCCTTTTCCACAGCCATTCTCATGAGCCATCCACGATTGCCAGCTAGTCCGGTGATGCGCTGCGCGCTGGTCATCAGTATTGGTGTTTGTGTTTGCGTGCTGTTGCTGATACCCGTGCTCGGGGCGTTGCTGATGACCACGGTATTCGATAACAGCAATCCGCCTCCGTTGCCGCCGACCGCTGTGGCGGCAGCTGCACCGGCGGCTGAAGTCGCCGATTCGCACGCGGTCCAACTTGCTCCCGTCCCTCCTCGATCCCCAGGAGTAAACTCCGCACTAGTAGGTTCACAAGTCGCAGACATGGTCGCCGGTTCGCAACAGCAGTCCGCGAAGGAAAACCTCCGCGATCTGGATAAGATGTCCCGGCAGCTCAATTCCGTTGCCAGCGACGAATCCGTCGATGACTTGGCGAACAATTTTCAACGTTGGATGGGACTCGAAGCGCGCGCGGCCAAACCAAAGGCCGTCACCAAGGTGAATGAATTCGAAGTTGACTCGGCCCAATTGCACGACGTGAAACGGCAGGAACGGGCACCCGGCAAGTTCGAATACTCGGCCGTGCTGATTGATGCGCGGGGCGGCACGCTCGAGATCCAAATGACCGAGGCCGAGGGTCGCGAGACTTACGAACTGATGCGGAGGGTCAAGGCAAATCCTCTCTTGGAGAAGATCTATCGTCGCATCGCGATGCCGTTGCTGGACAACCTAGTGCAGTCCGCGCGGGATCAGAAGAAGTCGCCCCCACCGGTGCGCACCGCACCGTGATTCCGCTCCGTGATTCCGCTCCGTGATTCCTCACCGGCGATTTCTCACCGGCAGCGCCATTCCTGCCATGTGAGTTGCGGAAAGATCCACGCGTCACGCAGATAGCGTTTCGCCATGCGCCGGGGATCGGTGAGCAGACGATGGAACCATTCGAGTCCGATCCGCCGCATCCAGCGAGGCGCGCGGTGTTTTTCGCCAGCCAGAAAGTCGATGGTCGCTCCAGCGCAAACAGCCGCCTTCGCCCGGATGCGATCGTGATGACCATGCACCCACAGTTCCTGTTTCGGTGCACCAAATCCGACGATAAGCAGGTCCGGCTCGCTCTCGGCAATAAGGTCTAGGATGTGTTCGCATTCCGCCGGGTGGGACTCGAATCCCAACGCAGGGCTATACGTTCCCACGACGCGCACCGCCGGCCAACGCCTCTGGATGTTGACGGCCGCACGATCTGCGACGCCCGGTGCCGCGCCAAGCAAGAACACGCGGTTCGGCGCTGACAGCTGCATGGCTTGTAAGAGTGCGGGGACGAGGTCGGAGCCGGCAACTCGCTCGGGTAACGCACGTCCCAACAACTTTGCCGCCGCAACCACCGGCCAGCCGTCGGCCAACACTAATCCCGCGTCCGCATAGGCCCCGCGCAGGCCCGCGTGCTGCGGTAACAGCACGACATGGTCCACATTGGGGGTGACAATGTAGCGACATTGGTCGAACGGACGTGTCAACCAATTGGTTACGATGGCGACTGCCTCGCTCATTGTGACCACATCCATTGCGACTCCAAACAAGCGCACACGGCGCGGCCAGGCTTCCGGTTCGGCGACGTAAGGAATCGGTCCGAGCACTGTCGACATCGTTGAATCTCCTTACGAAAATCTAGGTCACGACGGGACTCTAGGCGGAGAAACGTGCCGAAGTTGACGAATTCGCGGGCCTTACGGTCGAGTTCCTGCGTCGCCGTGTCGCTCGGCGATCGGAGGGCCGCAGTCGGTACCGATCCGACCAGCGGAATTGGGCAACTGTTGCTTCAGCCCTGCTGTCGCGGAGCGACCGGGCCACAATGGTCACACGCTGGCAGGTGCCGAGTCGAACCCCTATAGTCGACACCTGCTTCATGCGAAAACCACTCCGCGGACCACGGCATGGCCACCAGCAACGTGAAATTTCTGGTATTCGACGTCGAGAGCGTCGCTGACGGCCAACTGGTATCGAAGATCCGCTTTCCGGGCGAATCGCTCGAACCCCAAGCAGCCATCCGCAAGTACCGTGACGAATTGATGAGTAAGCACGATACGGATTTCATTCCGTATACCTATCAATTCCCCGTCTCAGTCGT
>CAZFLF010000437.1:0-5979 GCA_964519825.1 uncultured Pirellulaceae bacterium
CCGATTTCACCAACACCTTCCGCGACCTGTCATCGGAGGAGCCGCCGGCCGGCGATCCGTACCGGGACCCGGACTTCCTGGCCTGGTATTCACGATGGCGGCTTCGACTTAGTCGTGAGACCCAGCCGAACAACGCGGCCTACGCCGTGATGCGGACCGTCAACCCGGCCGTCATCCCGCGGAACCAATGGGTGGAGGAAGCCCTTTCCGCCGCGGAGGAAAATAATGATCTGTCGGTGTTGCATCGACTACTTGCAGCGTTGGCGTCGCCGTATGAAGTGCGGGCCGACTTGGCACAGTATCAACACCCGCCCCCCGACGATGGCAACTACCGAACATTCTGCGGAACCTAAACGATCCGCTACAGACGATGGCGAGCCGTAGATCTCCTTGCAGTCAACACCCCGAGCGGGTATGCATCGCATAAGGGCACCACCGAAACTTCTGAGCTGATCTGACCCATGCGGTTCCTCTATTACACGTTTCGCAACGCGACGCGCAACAAGCTGCGATCGACACTTACGGCGATCTCGCTCGGCATTTGTATGGCGATGCTGACGATGATGTACGGCTTTGCCACGCTGAACGACCAGCTGGTACCCGAGCTGGCAAAGGCGCACCGGATGATCGTGATGAGCCGTGATGGGTTCACGTCCGACATTCCCATATCGACGCTCAGGTATGTGCGCGGGCTGGACGGCGTGAAGGCTGCCGTGCCTCTGGCGTGGTCGATGGGGCTGTACAAGGACGAGAAGATGCCGACCTTCGCGCAGCTCGCGACCGACGCGGACGAGTTGCTCGGCGTTTGGTTCGAGTTCAAGCTCGATCCTGGACAGTTCGCCCAATGGAAGGCGACCCCCAACGGCTGCATCGTCGACCGTGGCAACGCCCAACGGCGCGGATGGAAGATCGGCGAACACATTCCGCTCAAAGGAAACAACTACTCGGTTGATCTTGACCTGGTCCTGTGCGGCATCTACGACGGACCGGAGTTCATTAGCGACCTCTATTTTCATTACGACTACTTAAACGAGCTGCTCCGCGCGAAGAACGATCCGAAGGCCGATCGCACGAGCATCTTGTTCATCAGGGCCGAATCATCCGAGGCGGTAGATCGGCTGGTGATGCAGATCGACAAGCGTTTCGAGAACTCGGACCACCCGACGCTGTCCCAGAGTCACCAGGCGTTTGCCGCGCAGTTTGCAAAATTCGCCGGAAACTTGCAGGGATACGTCCAGAACATCGGGCTGGCGATTGTTTTCGCGCTGACGCTCGTGTCGGGCAACGCGATGGCGATGTCGATACGCGAGCGGACGACGGAGATCGCCGTGCTGAAGGCGATTGGCTTTTCGCGCGGGTTGGTGCTCCTGATGGTTCTTGGCGAGTCGGTCTTGATTTCGTTTGTAGGTGGGACGTTGGGCGTGTTCGCAGGCCGCGGAGTGTGGTCCGCAGCGCACCATTTCTGGCCACAATACGTGCCTCTGGATTGGATAGCTCCGATGATTCTCCTGCAAGGCGTCGCGTTGTCCGCCGCGATCGGGCTCGTCAGCGGCATCGGGCCGGCCCTGCGCGCATCCCGCATCTCGGTCATCGCCGGACTGCGAAAGGTCGTGTAAGTCGTGATTCCCATCAAATACACCATCCGCAACTTGCAAGCCCGCTGGATGACGACGCTCATGACGGCATTCGCGAGCGGACTGGTGGTGTTCGCCTCCGTGCTGTCGTTCGGATTGGCCGACGGGCTGGAGCGGGCGCTTTTGATTTCCGCCGATCCGCTCGATGTGGTGTGTCTACGAAAAGGTGCGCTGGACGAAGTTTCGAGCAGTCTGGACCAGGCGACATCCGCTCGCGTGCGTTCCGTCGAGGGTGTAGCGCTCGGTCAATCCGGCGAACCGCTCGTTTCACCAGAGTACGTCGTGACCCTGATGAAACCGCGGCGCGGCCATGAGGCTGGCGTCACGAATGTAATGGTGCGGGGACTCTTGCCCGTGGGCTGGAAACTTCGGCCGGGGTTTCGCATCGTCGAGGGCCGCGAACCGCACTCAGGCATCAACGAGGCGATCGTCAGCCGCCAACTCTCCGAGCGATTTCAAAACACGCGCATTGGTGAGAAGTTCATGGTCAACAACACCAAGTTCACGATTGTCGGCTATTTCGAGGCGAGTGGATGTGCGGCTGAGTCCGAAGTCTGGACCGACCTGCGCGATCTCACGAGCGTGCGAAAGGTGCCAGGGGCCGTGTCCACGGTTTGCGTTCGGGCACGCGACGCGGTAGCGCAAGCGGCACTGATCCGCGTGCTCAAGGAGGACGAACAATTCGGCTTCAAGGCGCTCACGGAGGAAGATTTTTTCAAAGACCAATTGATGTCGGCGCAAATCGTCAAAGGACTGGCCGGTTTTATCGCCATATTCCTGATCGTCGGCGCCATGTTCGCGGCGGCAAACACTATGTACGCAGCTGTTGCCGGGCGAGCACGCGACATCGGCACGTTGCGGGCCCTGGGATTCAGCCGCCGCAGTGTGCTCTTCTCGTTCATGCTCGAATCTGTGATTCTGTGCCTGCTCGGCGGACTTGTCGGCTGTGGCGCCGTAATTCCGTTTGATGGCTATTCAACCGGCATGGCGAGTTTCCAGACATTCAGCGAGATCGCCTTCGCCTTCCGCTTCGGTCCTACCGTGCTCATGCAAGGCATTTTGATGGCGCTTTTGATGGGCCTTGCAGGCGGCCTGATGCCCGCCGTTCGCGCCTTGCGGCTCGATGTGATTCAAGCACTTCGTGAAGGGTAGCACGCAGGACACCGCCAGCTAACATAACCGGGACAGTCCATCACAACGTGACGTTTTCGTCGCGCGGTCGTGGTTGGAATTCCAGTCGGACGTCGTGAATGCGGAGAAATGCCGATTCTCCTGGGAGCAATTCCAAGGCTGCTTTGTGCTCGATGAGCACTGCTACTCCCAGACCATTACCGATGGCAAAATTCGCGCCGGATACCTTTGACCCCAAGAATCGTGAGACCATGAACTCAACCGGCTGGTCAAACTCCGCAAACATAGGCTGAATCGGCGCGCTGGCTAGTTCGTTCGCTTCCAATGGATTCTTGTGCTCATTGGCAAAGCGGAAGAGCACCAGCCGAGTTGCCAGGGCCCCTCCAAACCAACGATCGAATACTTCTCTCGACGATCCTCCTCCGCTGGCGCGCAGGGTGAATGTGTAATGCCCGCCCCGGGCACTCTTAATCTCCTGAGCCAAGATGATTCGGGCGCCGGCGGCCAACTGAATTGGACCAACGTCCGAACCTGACACACCGAGACGAATATGCCGACGCGGATCGGAGACAGTAGTAGCGTGAAGGCGACCCGTACCGGTCGCGGCTAGTGGATCAGCACGCCAACCTTTCTCACGCGATAACGGAGCGACTGGCAAGAGCTTCCCTGTTGCGAACCCAACATCCACCAGCAGCTCGGCATTAAATGGAGGCACAAACCGCTCATCGCCAGTCGCCGCGCAGCGCTCTGCCGTCGCTGGCCGATCCCCTAGCAATCGATAGAGCGGCTCGCCCTTAGTCAGCGGTTGCGGTCGGTGCAGACGATCGTGAAACACGCCGTCATGCCGGATTCCCAAGAGATGAAAGATCGTGGCGGTCAGGTCATGCGGGCGAATCGGGTGTTCGGCCGGGAAAGCGCCGTTCTTGTCGCTGGCACCGAATACTTGGCCGCCGGCGATCCCGGCCCCCGCGAGCGCGCAACAAAACACTGGTCCCCAATGGTCGCGACCGCCCAGGCTATTGATTTTGGGAGTGCGACCAAACTCGCCAACCGCGACGACAAGCGTCTCCGCTAATAACCCGCTCGCGTCGAGATCGTCCAGCAAGGCCGCAAAGGTCACATCAAACAAAGGACAGAGAGCATCCTGCAGGCGATCGGCATTCTGAGCATGCGTGTCCCACATCGGGTTATCCACCGCGGAGTCGCCCGGCTCGCGCGGCCAATTGACGTGGACCAGCCGCACTCCCGCTTCGATCAAACGGCGAGCCAACAGACAGCTTTGTCCCCACGTATGCCGCCCATAGCGATCGCGTAGGGTCGCTGGTTCGCGGGACAGATCGAACGCCTCTTTGGCTTTGCCCGAGGTGACTAAATCCAGCGCAAATTGCGAGAGTTTATCCCAAGTACCGAGCGCCATTTGACGATCGAAATCTCGCAGTCGCCGGTTGAGCTGCCCGAGCAGGGCGCTTCGGTCATCCATGCGCTCGGCGGGCCAATCGATCGGCAGACTCAAACCATCAATGCGGTAGTCGTTGCTAGCCGGGTCGCCTACAAAGCGTTCAGGATCCCACATCGGCCCCAAGAACCCGCCCGTCTGACCAGCCGGCGTCACATTGTCATTGAGCCGCATCCGGTCCGGCAGCCAGACACTCGTTAGCGCCGGAATCCGTTCGTTCGGCTTGAGCATCTTGATAACGGAGCCGAGATAGGGCCAGTCGTTCGGTTTGATTTCACGGGCGCTGCCCGGCCCGTACGGATAACCGGTTAGGACCCAATAGCCACTGACATCGTGATTGTTGTCATCGGTCGATAGCGAGCGAATCACTGCCAACTTGTCCGTTCGCTGAGCCGTTCGCGGTAGTAGTTCGCAGAAATGAATTCCGGGAACATTTGTTTGAATCGGTTTGAACGGCCCGCGAATTTCCAGCGGCGCATCAGGTTTGGGGTCGAAGGTTTCGTGCTGGGGTGGACCTCCTTGGAGCCAAAGAAAGATCACGTTCTTCGCCCGCCCAAACATGGCCCCCGACAGGCCCTCAGCCAGTCGGGGCGTGGGGAGCGGAGCTGCGACGGCACTTTGATGTGACAAGAGGTTGGGCAGGGACAATCCCAGCATTCCTATGCCCCCCACGCGCAACCACTCGCGGCGAGTTAGACCATCGCACAGCCTCGTGGCACGACCTCGGAAAGAAAGCATCGTGATCTCCCGAAGTGGACTGAGTCTCGAGTTATCTTTAGCGCGTCACAGGCCGCAATGATACAACCGTCTCCAACGACGCCACAACGCCTTTGCGACTAGGAACTTATTTAGCGGCCTTACCCGTTACTTGCCTAATGTAGTGGAAGCTGATTACGTCCGACTGCTCAAGCTGCACCCGCTCGATTGGGATCAGCTTGGACGGCTCGGCCTTGTGTCCGCCTAACCACAGCCCGGAGGTGAGCGGCTGCGATGGTTCGGCCGACCGTGCCCACTCAAAGGATTTTGACAGTAGTTCCAGGGTCCGCGCCTGCTTACCCGGCGGCTCCTGCTTCAGCTTGTTCTTCCCGTAGCTGTTGTCGTTCATGTTGTCCGGCTCATTCCAGACGTCCCAGACTTGCACTCGCTTATTGTCCTTGAATCGGCCGACGACACCTTTCACGTAGGCCTCCAGTAGTGACTGCCGCATCGGGTCCTTCAAGTCGGCGGCGCCGGGGCTCTGGACCCAGCCAGAGTTGTGCACACCCTTCTGTGGGTCGCGCTGTTTCCCGAGCTTCGGGTGCGGGTCCCAGACACTATCGAACAGGACGAACATGACGCCGACCTTGTGCCGCTCGGCGATGTCGAGGAATTGGTCCATTCGCTTGAGCAGGCCCTCGGGATCCTGCTCCCACAGCAGATGATGGAGGAACACTCGCACCGAGTTGAACCCGAGAGATTCTGCCCAGGCCAGTTCCTTGTCGATCTGCGGGGGGTCAAACGTGTCTGCTTGCCACATCTCCAACTGGTTGATCGCCGACGCCGGGGAGTAGTTCGCCCCAACCAGCCAAGGCCGGGCTTGCCCCCAAGACTGGGCCTGTTCGGCCGGCCACCTGTCGCGCGCAGCGGCCGGACTGGCGAGCGTGAGGCTGCTAAGGATGGCGGAAACAAACACAAGGGTCAGCTGTTTGGGGTTCACATGCGCCTCGTTGGTGTTTTTTCAGGGTAGGACGGCACAAGTTACCGTCTCTCACCTGTTGC
>CAZFLF010000438.1:0-5968 GCA_964519825.1 uncultured Pirellulaceae bacterium
CCAGGTCCAGACCTTGGACCGCGTTCTGAGTCGTAATCATGAACTTGCCCTCAGAATTGGTTACTGCCAAGGGATCGACACCTGGAAGAGTTCCCCACCATCGCTGTTTATCGGTCTTGCAGCCAAAGGGGCTTACTAGTGCACCCGCGATTGGATCGCCGCTCTTATTAACTAATTGCCCGTAGACCTTCCGCTTCGGGTCATCCGGAATCTGCGTACTAGTCTGCAGCACGATACGTAACGATTGCTTCTTCGCTGGATCAGTGCTCTCGACGTATTGCGGTTTGTAACCTTCAGCCACAACCACTAATTGAAACACCAAGTCGCCATCGAGCGACCGCAAGGCAAATGCACCTGCCGCATCTGTCTCAGCTCGCTTGCCACAATCCGCATAGCACGACGGACAAAATGAACTGGTGCCGACGCGGACGCCAGCGGTCCAGACCACGATCGTTGCATTCGAGATGGGCTGATCGTCCTTGCCATAAACGTGCCCGCTTAAGTCGAGTCGCTCTTTGATTGCGGGACGGGTGATTCCTGTCGTGTCTCGGCGATTTTTTGACTCATCCGACAGCCCATTCGAGACCATAACGGCGCGCGAAATAAAAAAGGCGACAATCGTGACGGCAATACGAAGCTTGGTCCGTGACGCCTCGCAGAGTTCCATAGAAAACACCTTGAAGTGAAGAGGAAGGTGCAAAGCTAAGGAGAACGTACTGCAATGACAGAAGTTCTGCAAGAAAGTTCAGCTGACCGGCGGCAAGCCTGGTCTTCGCTTCAATGTCTGCGACCTGATGCTGTCAACTATTCTCGAATCTAACGAAGAGTCTTGAGTAGCAAGATGAAATCTCCGCACCAATCTTTCGCTCCGATCGCCGTCCGAAATTTTTTTGGCGACCATTGACTCCCATCATCTACAATGGTAAATCTACGTCACTAAACGTGAGCATACCTGCGGAGGTGACCGGATTATGGAGGCGATCCAACTTGGCAGAGTCCAGCTCCTCATCATGCAAGTACTGTGGGCGAACGGGCGGTCAACCGCCCGCGAGATCACGGACGCAATCAGCATTTCCGAGCCGATTGCCCACAGCACCGTGCAAACATTGCTGAGGCATCTGGAGGACAAAGGCTCGGTGTCGCACGAGGCTGACGGGCGCACGTTTGTCTTTTTTCCCATGGTGGAAGAACACAAATTCAAAGAAAGCGCCACGCGCGATCTTGTGGAGCGTGTTTTCGGCGGCAGCGTGGCCAGTCTGGTCACACATCTATTGAAAAACGAAAAAGTCTCGCGCGATGAAATCGCCGAGATTCGCAAATTGATCGATCGCGGCAGCAAGAAATAGGGGGACGCCATGTTTCGGCTTCACACCGAGATGCTGCTTCTCGATACCGGACGAGCAGTCATCGGCTTTGCGGTTAATTGGTTCCTGCAGTCGGCCGTGCTCATTCTGGCGGGGCTGATTCTTGGCCGGCTGTTGCGACATCGCGGTTCGGCGGCGCTGTCAGTCGTCTATCGGACGACGTTGGTTGCCGTAATCGTGTGTCCATTTGCGACCTGTCTGCTTACGCTCGGTGGCGTTTCTGGTTGGTCGCTGGAGATGCCGACCGCGTGGACACAAAAGCAACAACGCGACACTCTGCCCCTCCAAGCTGAGCCGTCGGAGACGGACCCAATCATTGCGACGGCTACCGCTCAAGAGCAGATTCCGGCCGGACTCGGCTCGATGCCTTCGGCGCCGCGACATCAGTTGGACTCGACTCGGAACGCAGGTAGCGCGATGACCGTACCAACGGAAACCCCGTTAGCAACTGAGCTGTCGTCGACGGCCGCAGCCACCGGCGCTGAGCCCGATTCAGAGCTGGCCGTTGTGTCTTCGGTGACCTCCACCGAGCCAGGTACAGTGACCGTTCATCCTTTCGGCATGATGGCGATTGGAATCAGCTGTTTGTGGTTTGTGGCATTCATCACGCTGATTGTTCGACTGGCAATTGCCTGGTGGCGGCTGGCTCGATTGCGACACAGCGCGACGCCGGCAGAGCCGTCGACAATCGAAACTTGCCATGAACTTGCGTCGCTGCTGGCGATCCCTCCCCCGGAAGTGCTACGCAGTCCTTTCTTTTCGAGTCCTTGTTTGGCAGGTCTTCGTCGGCCAGCGGTGTTGCTGCCCGATGCGGACCAGAACTTGCCGATCCGTGATGTTTTGGTCCACGAACTAGCGCACTTACAACGCCGCGACTGTCACTGGAATTTACTTTGGCGGCTGGCGTTGTCGGTGTTCTTTTTTCAGCCCCTATTGTGGCGGCTTGCTCGCCGATTGGAAGCGACCGCCGAAGAGGTATGCGACGACTTTGTCGTGCAGTTTGGTGGGAATCGAGCGGAGTACGCGCGGCGCCTGGTCGACATTGCCGAACTCTCCTGCTCCCCAGTCGCTGCCGGCGCCGTAGGCATCGTGTCGTTGCGTTCGATGCTAGGCAAACGCGTGGTGCGGATCATGGACACATCGCGGGGCCTGTCCACACGTGTGGGCAACTTGCTGCTGACCTTGGTGCTGATCTGCGGTTTGATTGGCACGGTGTCGGTCAGCTTCGTCGGCTTGGGAGATAACCAGTCTTTAGCGGCGGTTGAACCCGCACGTCCCAAGAGTGCCGACGCGCCTCGCGAAGAAAAGACTCGCGAAGAAAAGAGTAGTCCCGCGAAAAAGGATTCCGCAACGCTCCCGATTGACGATGCACCCAGAAAGGACGATGCAGCCAAGAAGGTTGACGGCTCGTCGCCGCAAGCCGACACGAAAAACACAGCAACGGGCAACAGCAAATCGGCGCAAACTAGCGACTTGCGCGGCCGCGTTATCGGGGCAGACGGCAAGCCCGTCGCCGGAGCAAAACTCTACTGGTTCCGGTTCCGAGTGCACGACCTCCGGCCTATGAAACCGCGACTGGTCGCCACGACTAATGACGCTGGCAATTTCCAATTTGTCCTGCCATCCGACAACGCTCCCGATCCTGCCGAACCCGCCGCTTGGGCTTATCACGAGAAGCTGGTCATAACGGCTACAGGCCATGGATTCACGACGACATCCCCCCAAATGCTTCGCCAAGAGGATCCAACCAACAGTCTGCTCGGTGCCTTCGTTGCAGCGTTCCAAGTCAAGACAATCAATCTGCCTGCTGCTGGGGACCCAATCCGAGGTCGACTCGTCAATATTGACGGTCAGCCCGTAGTCGGTGCCACGGTCCGGATCCGCTGGTTCGATGAAAAGGAATCGCGACGATCCTGGCGTCAGGACGCGGAGGCGCGCGACGGGAACAATGCTGAATGGCGAACCCGGGTCGATGATTTGTTGAGACTCATCGAGCCAGCGCAATTGCGTGAAGTGCTCCCCATGGCAACGACGGACAACGCAGGGCGATTCGAGCTGCGCGACATTGGTGCGAATCGACTGCTTCAGCTGCTCGTGCAGGGCGAGCGAATCGAATCGACTGAACTCGTGGTCCGCAACGAACCGGGCGAACCCATTGTGATTGCACCCGAGCGGCACGCCGAAGGCGTCGCACGAACTGTGTACGCGCGAGACTTTCTGCGCGCCATCGGGCCGTCGAAGCCCATTACCGGGCGTGTTGTCGATCTCGACACAGGAAATCCGATCACCGGGGCCATCGTTCGGGCATACACTGTCGCAGGAAACCGACTCCATTCCAGCCGCGAGCGTGACGAGTTTGCAGTCAGGACAAATGCCGATGGGCGGTACCAAGTTACTGGACTGCCGGTCGGGGAAGGCAATTCCTTGGCGGCGTTCACCGTCAGCGATGTGGCGTACATCCCGGTCGGTCACCAGATTGACACATCCAAAGGCGAAGCGATTGAGCAGAAC
Organism: uncultured Pirellulaceae bacterium; assembly: GCA_964519825.1. Taxonomy (GTDB): domain Bacteria; phylum Planctomycetota; class Planctomycetia; order Pirellulales; family Pirellulaceae; genus CAZFLF01. The sequence goes on from CAZFLF010000438.1 coordinate 3,876, forward strand.
TTTGGTTTAAAGCAGGGACTATGGGCCGAAGGACGTGTCTTCGACGCGGCAACCGACAAGCCATTTGTGGGTGAAATCACCTACTACTGGTTTCGGAATCGCGAGTTGGAAAAGGAGATTCCCGGGCTCCGTCATGCGTTCGTCGACGGCTGCTATTGGACGAACCGCAACGGAGAATTCCGAGTACCGGTGCTTCGCAGCCGGGGAATCTTGGCGTACCGCTACGATAGTAATGCCATGGACCGTGACGGCATCGATCGCTTTCCGCGCAGCGCTGGAGCGGAATCGATCGAGGGGAGTGAGGCGATCGGATCGCTACTAGCCTTCCCAACGTTGCCCAGTTACTTGACTCCGTCCAACTATCACCGAGTCGTCGAGGTTCGCCCGGTCAGCGGGCAGACATCCATTCGCGCCGACATGCCTCTCGTTGCCAGTCATCCCGTCAAAATTCGTGTCGTCGATGCAGAAGGGAATCCGGTTACAGAGATGGATGTTTATGGCGCTAATGAGAGCTCGGGTTGGGAGTCTAAAGAAGATTCTCAATTTGAAGTCGTCGATTTGCGGACAAACGAACAGCGAAAAGTATTTGTGCATCATCGCGATCGGAATCTGGCCGGCGGTACGATCGTGAAGCAAGGCGAAGAGCGGATTATTGAAATCAAGTTGGTAGCGGCGGGCAGTATTACCGGTCGACTGGTTGATCGCGACGGCGAACCGATCACCGACGCGTCGCTCTTTGCCGATTATGACAAACTTCAGAACGACGACACTTCCGGCATTTGGGCCGACGATCCCAGGCTCGTCGCGAATCCATCCACGATTCCTGTGGACGAAAAGGGGCGTTTCGTCCTCGACGGTCTGATCCCCGGTTGGACCTACAGCGCCCACGCGTCGGCGCCACGCAAGTACCAGGGTCAGCTGATGGATCGAGTCATCGGCGACCCCTTCCAAGACATCCGTGTGAAACCCGGAGAGAAGAAAGAGCTGGGCGATCTGGTAGTGGATGAGAAAGAATCAAAACTGCCGGACGCAGCGCCGACAACAAAACCTGCCGAGGCGAAGAAGCCGCAGGTCGCACACGTCACCGGTCGGGTAACCAATATGGACGGCGAACCAGTAGCCGGCGCCCATCTTGCCGCCGTCGGCATGAAGATTCAGCCGTTGCCCGGTGGCGACCTGACTCGTACCGGCGAGATACTTGCCGAAGGGCTGACGGATCAAGATGGTCGGTACGACCTGGCCCTCACAGGGGTCTCATCGAAGACTCATCGCTATGCCAGCTTGATCGCGAGAAAGGACGGCGCGGCCATCGCCTGGCAGACGCTTAATCTCGATGCCGGGGAAATCGAAGCGCCGCTCAAACTTCAGAAAGAGGAGCCGATCCGAGGTAGGGTTGTCGACATTGAGGGGCAGCCGGCAGCGGATGCGCACCTCCAAGTTCAGTCGGTGATGCAGAAGGTCGAGAACGGTCGGCCGCCAGGTGGGGTGGGATACCAAGGAAAAGACATTCCGGCCGCCTGGCTCGCGCCATTCACCTCCGACAAGCAGGGCCGTTTTACGATCCACGGTGTCCCCGCCGGCCACGGCGTTTTCCTCAAAGTCGAAGGGAGCGATCGTTTTGCTCCGCAGGACATCTCTCTTAACACGGGGATGGCAGAGCAGCGAGGCGAACGTGATGGCACGTATCGTCCGCTAGTCAAGAATCTTCAGCCTGGTGAAGAATCCGTTCTGCCGTTAGCGCCGGCGCAGATTTTCGAGGGGGTCATCCGATACGAGGACACCGGCGAACCGGTCCCTCACGCACGACTAACCATCTGGGCCAGTCAGCAGCCAGAGGGTGGCTCAATGATGTTGGTCGCTGGACAAGCGGATGGACAGGGGCAGTACCGCATTAGTCCCTGGCCGGGAGTCCGGTTCGGTGTAACGGCATATCCGCCGGATGGCGTCCCCTATCTGAACCGTCAAACGGCGAAAGCGATTCGCTGGGAGGCCGGCGACCGGGTGAAGAAAGCGGATCTTACCTTGCCTCGCGGCGTGCTGGTCCAAGGCAAGGTTGTCGAAGCCGGAACCGGCGCACCCATCGCGAACGCATC
>CAZFLF010000439.1:0-5964 GCA_964519825.1 uncultured Pirellulaceae bacterium
AGTGAAACTTCAATCAGAGCACGAACCTCCGATTTGGTCCCAGCGCGATGGAACTTGCACACGTCCCGCGCCTGGAACAGTGCTGCCGTACTTTCTAATACAGGTTCGTTTGCCATGGGTACCTCGACCTGATCGAAAGCCGGAATCGGCGCCGTTTTCTCACCGCATGGCCTCACGTGGAGGCACGGTTGCTGCGCGCCAAGATGAGTAAACCGTGCCGCTCATTACGACCACGAAAGAGACGATAAATGCCAAAAGGACCGGCACAGGAGTTAGTCGGAATGGGACATCGAAACCAGGCGATCGTCCGACCCCGGGAAGAAAGATGCCGGCAATCCAGTATCCGTTTAATCCCTTCAGCCAGACATAAGCAACTATTACAGAGGCGGAAGCGCCGGTCAGACTCAGCAATAGGCTCTCGACAGAATATCGCCATAAGACTTCATCCGTCTGCCAACCGGTGGCCTTCAGGATGCCTATTTCCCTGCGTCGGGGCGACAATCCAGCACCCGAGGTGACCAAGACAACCAGTATTGCCACAGAAAATGCCAGTAAGAAATGCAGGCTGAAGATGCCCTCACCATGTAACAATTCCGCTGGGACAAGGGACTCGAGATCGTCCTTCGCGATTACCCTGGGACGAATGCCGGATTGCTCATCGCTTAGTTCGGTGAACTTCCGCAGAATCGTCATTTTGATATTGTTTGCATGTCCCGGGCGGCAATAGACCAATAGACAAGTAGCACGAGGTGACTGATCGAATATCGCGCTGGCCGTTTCAAACGACGTGAAGATCAAATTGGCCGACCACATCGATATGTTTGCATCGAAAACACCTACAACCTTGGAGACGCGTTCGCCTTTCGCATTTTGGTAAAAGGGCGGAATGACAGAGCCGACCCGAAGACCCAGCCGGCGCGCCAGCTGACTACCAACAACCAACTCATTCATCGAGCCGTTGGCATAGAGAGTTCCCTCAACGCAACGAATCGTAGGCGGCAGATTGCCTAGCGGAATACCCACGAGTACTGCACGTTCATGATTTCTTCCTAGTACCAGACCGCCGACGATTCGCGGAACTACGTCGGCGACGCCGTCGATGCCGGCTATCCTGCTGGCGGTGGAAAGTGGCAGGGGAACCGCACGCCCGAACTGTGTTCCCGAAACATAGAGGTCGGCCCCGAACCGAATCGAATCAGCGGCCTCTTGGCGTATTCCATGCGACAGGCCGATTCCCGTCACAAAGGGAACGAGCACCGCCATCAACGCGCAAATGGTGGTCGCGCTGCGCAAAGGATGCATCGTGACTGCGGCAATGCCCGTATGAGCGATCTCAATGAGCTGGCGCATTCGGCACGGTCTCGGTGATGAATTCGCCTTGCCCGCTCAGAGGCGCTAGAGAAAAGCACGAACACATGTGCGCAGTACAAAACCAGCTACCCATGGGAATGGGATCATATTGCCGATCACATGTGATACCAATTCTCGGATCGAATGCGAAGGAACAGGTCGACAGGTCCGTAGCTGGACCGAGCCCCAATCCACCAACAAGTTGCTGGAACTCCTCCACATTCCTACTGGGGTTACTCCGGGGAATAGTGTCGATGATCACGATACCGGCGGCCGTGATCGCAAGTACCATCACGCCTGCCAATACGAATTTTGGAACCGCTGGGCGCATTCTCGTTTCGATTTCGTTACAGGACCAATGACCTCGCGCTATTAATTCGTTGGTTCGACTATCGCGTGCCAAGAATTGATCTTCGGAGCGTCGATCATTTGAACCAGTCCACTTGGCCAAGTAATCTCCCCACGATCGACTTTCACACGTTTTCCGAGCCCGAAATGCAGTGTCTTGGACGACTGTGACAGATAGCCTCCGGCAGGATGCACCTGGCGTGTCATGACTTCATCACCAATGTAAAGCCGCATGATGGCGCCAATGGCATCACGATTACTTCGGCTTCCTTGAAGTTTAAAGGCCACATAGTTGGTCTGGGAAAGCCTATTTTGGAAGTAATACGGTCGGTCGTTGAAGTTATTGGTGACGATTTCCAGCCGACCATCGCCATCAAAATCGGCCACGGCCGCGCAGCGCGAACTCTTCGTCGCGTCTCGATCAGCAATCTTCTCGTTCAGCAATGGACCGCCGGGCGGAGGCTCGATGCCGAAGAGTGACGCGCGGTCGGTAAACGTCTCGTTCCCGTTATTCATCATCAGCTGATTGTGCCAATAGGGAAACGGATAACCCATTCCTGACGGTAGAAAAACGTCTTCCCATCCGTCACCATCGAAGTCGCCTGTGACGATGGCCCAAGGCCACCAGGATTCCATTTTGGCCTTATCCGAAATTTCCTCGAAACGACCGCCGCCTAAGTTCTTATAGAGCGTGTTGCCGAACACCACGTCGTCATAAACGATCTGTAGGTCGTCCTCCATTTTTCGTTCTAATTCCGTCGCGTACCCTTCATCGACCAAGTGGCCCGCGCCGGTCACATAAGGATGTTTTTGGGTGTCATGGTTCATCGCGTAATTGAGCAGTCTTGGCATGCTGACGGGCGCCCACATGTCGGAATGCATATCCGAGATGAACAGATCCAGTTTTCCATCGTTATTGAAATCGAAGGGCTTGCACCCAATTGCGCCCCAGGAAATCTTCCCCAAAACTTTCTTGGTCACATCGATGAACGGCCCATCGAGGTGGTTTTCGTAAAGCTGGCTTGCTCCGAACATGTTTGTGATGAGCAAATCGAGGCGGCCATCGTCGTTGTAATCTAAGGCCCCGATGTCTCCGCCCCAGCCCTTGCCGGCCAGGCCCAGTTTTTCTGTCACATCCGTGAACGTGCCGTCTCTATTATTTTGATAACAGATATTGGCCTCCTTGGGGCTGCGGGCAAACTCAATAAAATCTGCAATACCTGGGTAGTACTTAAACGTTTCGTCGAAGTTATTTAGAGTCCATTGGGCGGTATTTGTAAGAATCAAATCCAGGTAACCATCGTTGTCCCAATCGACGAACGCTGCTGTGCCCGAATGGCCGATGTGATTTAGTCCGGCCGCCTGCGTGACATCGCGAAATTTACCATTTCCCATGTTCTCAAACAGAATGTTCCCGCCGCGAGTACTCGTCACAAAAAGATCCTGATCGAGGTCGTTGTCGAAGTCGGCGAATGTACCGGCGACGCAAATGCGGTCCTCCACAGCGACCCCAGCTTCCTCCGTAACATCTTCAAAAGTTCCGTTGCCTCTGTTTCGATAAAGCGAGTTGGAACCAAGCTGATTCAGGAAATAGATGTCATCATCGCCGTCGCCATCGTAATCCCCGATGACGACCCCACAGCCATGGTCGTAGAGATTGATCTTGAACGTCTCGCCCTGTTCATTAGGCAAGAAATGCATCTTAAAGTTGATTCCCACCTCGGATGCCCGATCCTCAAACGTCCCCTGTTGCTTCGCAGCCGTTTGCGACGGCCCCTGCCTTTCGGCGCCGGCATCAGGCTTGCGTTTCGTGCAGCCGGCCGTGACCGCAATTAACGCCAGAACCACGACCAGCCATTCATGGCGTATTCCTCTCGGCAGGATAAGTGCCAGCATGACGTAAAGCACTTTCGTTGATAAGGCAAAGGGGCACGGGAAACAGGCTGCGCATTCGTCCGAGGGCCGCTCAAGAGTCGTGCTATTTCGGTCCGTTATTGTACTAGGGTTTGTCGGTCGCTGTGTGAAATGGCCGATCTGGCCCTGACAGTATTCTTCCGCGAGCGACTTCCGCATGGCGCTTCGCGTCGCCAAGTCGTTGAAATGCATGAATGCGGTTTCCGGTTGTCTCCCTAGTAATGACTGAACTTCGTACGAAGTGCGCCGAGCCAGCCGGGAATTCCGCTGCAGTGACTTCATCGGTTACAAAGACTTCGCTTGGCTGATCGGTTTGACGATCCAGCCACCAAATCGCGCATTGGATACAGCAGAAGTCAAGGCTGCCCCCACGCGCATCGGCTATTCTCACCTTCAGCAACGGATCAATGCGGGCTCCGTCAAATGCGCACCCGGTTGCCAACTGACGGCGAACCAACGATCCAGTAATGGGTACGCCAAGGACCAACAGCAGAAACGCCAAGCGAATCGTCGATGGTCCGTTCCACACGCTCATGCCAGATACATCTCCAGCGAAGTGACGAGCAGTGAACCTAGAAAGCAGTGAATTGCAATTGACAACAACCGATTTTGCTCCGCCAGTGCCAATAGACGCGTTTCGGAGGACATGCCCAGCCACTTTGCTGTAAAGGCCCAACCGACAGAAAAAATTCCCCAGACGAATAGCCCGATGCCAAAGAGCATGTCCGGCGCCTTGGGAATGAGATCGTAGAGACAATGATGATACGGCAAGTGCAACACCGTTGGCGCAGCAACTGCAATCATAAATGCCGCAGTCACTGGGACAGAAGCGATTGTGAACAGGGATGTACCCAAAACGTCAATGAGTCGTCCTCGGCGGATGTACATCCAGAGCGAAAGCAGTACACCCGCGTTCACGCAATAGTAGGAGGCCACCAACCAACGACGTCCGACTGGGCCCGACATCAATTCAATAGCTGAGTTGGCGGCGTCGTGACGCTGAACATAGGCCGCTGTGCAACATCCCGTCGAGAGAAAGTCCTCTCGTTTTGGAATCGCCAGATAGGCAACTTCCAAGAGGCCATCGGTCAAGGTCACCAACCCGAGGGCGATTTGAACCGCCAAGATACGCCGTGAGAAAGGAGCGGTCTCAGTTCGTCGATTGATTCGATAAAGTACAAGCCATACTCCACTTATGAACACCTGGAACGGCTTGAGGTACTCCAGCGAGGTAACGAGCACAGGAAGCATGCGGCTGATTCCCTCGCTTCCTGCACCAATCCGCGTGACTCCATAAACGCACATCGCACCCGGCCACTGGGACACCATACTTTGCAAAAATAGGTAGAGCAAAGGCCAGGACAGGACGTTCAAACCGACGAGTAACAGGGCGAGCGAAAAAAGTAGATACGAACGATCTTCAAGGGTTGCTTTGTCGAATCCAGCGGTAGAAACGTGATTGCTCTTTCGCAGAGCGGCACAACCGAGGCCGGCGACAATCAGCGCTACACCACAGCGCAAGAGTACGACGAACAAATCCAATACTGCGTACGCATTGAGAATCATGACACCCGATCGTCGGAATGGAAATCCTCAGCGGCTCGCAATCAATTCTCCAGCCCGGGGCATGTTCACGGGGCGATTCGTGTATCGCTCGAACCGGTCCACTGCACGGGCGGGCAGGTTATCGCCCCACTCGACAATACGCAGAATCCAACCACACCCATGAAATTCAATTGAAACTCCGATGAATGATCACCAGTCATGGAGTGCGTGGTACATGAGGGAAAGTCACCTTTCCCACAAGGTCAATGGTACTAACCTTGGTGTGAGCGTCAAGTTTCCACATTGCGCAACTGCGCTCGGACGTTGCCGGTGATGCGGGCCGAATCGTAGCCGCGGCCGCCGTCGAGGAGCGCTTCGAGAATGTTCGGATCATCGACACCGGTTGCGTCGGGGGAAAGCCGGGGATCGCGGTAGGGACCGCCGTTTCCGGCGGCCCCCCGCACAGATCCGTACGTGAAGCATTCCCTCATACGGCTCTTGCCGCAAGTCGGGCGCGGAAGCGGGCTTTTGTCGCCGATACGATACTCCTGAAACTTGATCGGCCAGTCACGATCGATCGCGTCAATGAAGCCTTGAATATCAGCGTCGAAGGCCCAATTCGGCTCGTGCGAGCCGCTTCGCGCACACCGTGCAGTCCGCTTGATCTCCGCTTACTCCGGCTCGGTGTCCGGGAGGAGTGGGACGTGTCGGTGTTCCTCTTGGCTGGGAGCCTTCCCTCGGCCGACTCCGCGGGCGATTCAGCATCGCCGTTGTTCGCCGGATTCGTCGGTACTACGCTCCCATCTG
>CAZFLF010000440.1:0-5963 GCA_964519825.1 uncultured Pirellulaceae bacterium
TGGGCCGTGGCCGCATCACGATGGCCAGCGTGCGCGAGGCTCGAGAGCAGGCAAGTACAGGACGGCAACAACGGTACCAAGGACGAATACTTGACTGATGGAGGCTTTTGCTTCACGAAATGTGGGGAAAGCTGCCGCAGCAGCGTGCGCTGCAACGCGAACTCGAACAGGCTGATCTTCAGGGACGTGGCACACATTCAGAGGGGATTCGCCCGTGCCACCCGCCGTTGGGCAAAGAGACCGACTACGAATACGACGACCGCAATTTCCTGGTTTCCATCTTGCAGCCTGATCCGGATTGCGCGGGGGCGCTGGCTCGGCCGGAGTCGGAATACGGTTACGACGCGGTCGGCAATCAGACGTCGATCGGTCAGGGAGCTTATTTCAGCACGCCTCTCACTCACGGGTACAACGCGGCCAATCGCCGGACATCTACCAGCCAGACGGTTAACTAAAGTAGGTAGACGCCACTGTATACCCCTACTTATGGTGGAAGTCAATAGTCTCCCCCTCTTTCTGGCGTAATGACCGCATAGTTGATTGGCACACTTGCAAATTGGCCGCTCGCGGCCCTCCGCCGAGGCGGGCAGTGCATGTCCTTTCAACTCCCCTCAACTCCCCAGTGCATGTCCTTTCAACTCCCTCTCAACTCCTTTCAACTCTTTATTCACGCCCAAACTGAGAATCCTGGGACGTTCAAGAACTTCCTAGCCAAACCAAGATGTGATACTGAGCAACGCTGAGCAGAAAGATCCCGAACGCGAGAGCGTGTTTGTACCGGGGACCGATGCGCAAATATTGGCAAGGTCTTTCGGACAGAAGATAAATCACAAAACAGAGATTAATGAGGATTACGGTGGCAGCCCAAACGGATCCTTGATCGTGCAAAAAGACTTGGAACGTGCCATAAATGTGGAAACTGCAATAAAAAATGGAACCGTACCAAGACCACCGATTACGCATCGATACCCCAACTCCGGAAATCACTCCAATTGGCAAAATCCACGACATGACTACCAGGGCCGAGTAACCTTGGGTGCGAATGTGTGCAATAGTGCCAGCAATTCCAAATTGAATCGCCATTAGCAAAACAACAGATAGTATCGCCACACCAGGTAACATGTTGACGATGGAAACGACCCAAATGCCGTACGGCCGGCTTTGACGCTGGTGCACTGTTGAGGGTTCAACCTCTCGAACAGCGCTTGCGTACGGGTTTTCGGATTCGGGGGATACCATTCTGGTCGGCCTACAAAAAAGTTGCCGACAAGCTACAGCAGATCGCACCCCTTGTCGGATTTGAGTTAATCCCGCTCACTGTACACTGCGGGCGGTAGCAGCGATCATTTTCCTACAGCTGCGTTCCAACACGCTCGCAGCCAAGCGGCTTCACCTGGATCCAACATGAGTCCCAAAGCTACGCCATCCCGTACTACCTGCGGTGAGTTCCAACCGATATCGCCGCCACGAAGTGCCGCCGCCTTCGTTGGACGATCATAAGTGAAAATCCATTGTTCGCCGTGCATGTTTTGGAAGTAGCCGACGTAGCAATCTTTCGTGTTGTTCACGATCGGCGGATCGCCACATGTGGGAGCATGATTGTTTCGGATGGTCAGGAGCGGGTCAGACATCGCTTGGCCTTTCTCTCTGGTCGATGAAGTCGCGACACGCACATCGTACCGGCTGGCTACGCCCCAAATAGCGTGTGGGAAAATTGACAGTATCCAACCCGGCGATTTCATCACCGCTCTCCACTCAAGTGGCGAGACTGTGACCGTCAAGGTTCAGTCGGTCTTCGTAACCGACAACCGATTGTGGAAAGTCGACACGGAAGCGGGAGTCCTCTTCACAACCCAGACGCAGCCGCTTTGTTTGACCGCCGAGAGGACACTGCCGGCGGGGGAACTCCAGGCTGGGGACAAGGTTCTCCGCCTTCAGGACGGAAAAATGCACGCCGTGAAAGTATTCGGTGTGTCCCCCACCGACCGGAAAGAGAAAGTCTTCAATTTGATTCTCGGCCACTCCGAAGTCTTCATCGCGGGTGGCTTCCTCGCTCGTAGCAAACCGCCGGCTGCGATTGCTACCCGATAGAGGTCCCCGTCTCGTTCGTGATGTTCGAGTAGCGGCGGAGGTATTCCAAGCACAGAGGCTTCGAGTTAGTTTGGGGTCAACTTCCTTACGTAGCTCCTGGACAGTCCCCGGCCACGGAAATCGCATGCCTGCTGACTCGTCTTCCTCCTCACCAACCGGACAAACGTATCGTGTCGATGCGGCGCAGACGAATTCGTCGTCCAGCGCTTCACCGTTCTGGAGAACGATGTTTCGGCTCGTGCCAGCACTCGACTCGTTGCGAGGGTACTCCTTTGGCACGTTCCGGGCGGACTTGCTTGCCGGTCTGACCGTGGCCGCGGTGGCGGTGCCGCAGGCCATGGCTTACGCCAGTATTTTTGGGGTGCCCGTGCAATACGGTTTGTACACGGCCATCGTCATGACGGCAGTCGGTGCCCTGTTCGATTCCTCGAAACAACTTATCAACGGACCGACCAACGCGATTTCGATTGCCATGTTGAGTGCCCTGGCAGCGATTCCGGCCGACCAGCGATTGTCTGCCGCGATTCTCATGGCACTGCTCATCGGCAGCATCCAGATCGGCATCACGCTGTTTCGATTGGGTGATCTATCTCGTTACGTTTCGCACTCCGTCATCGTTGGGTTCACATTGGGGGCGGGGATGTTGCTTGTGTTGGACCAGTTGAAGAACTTTCTGGGCCTTAAGGCTGTCGGCGGACATGACGATCATTTTCTCGTCCGGTTTTGGCTGACCATGACTCAAGGTGGGCCCGTACAAGGCTGGACCCTGCTCCTCAGCATTGGCGCAGTCGCGACGGTTTTGCTGTTGCGGTGGTTGAGTAGAGTGCTGCGAATGAGACTGCCAGACTTGCTGCTGGCTGTGATCGGCGCGGCGTTTGTCGTCTGGGCGTTCAACCTGGATGCTAAGGGAGTCAAGGTCGTAGGCACAATCCCGCGATCGCTTCCCACGTTTCAAATGCCCGCGGTCCAATGGACGCTGGTACGTGACCTGTCTGGCAGCGCGGCAGCGATTGGATTGCTGGGACTGTTGGAAGCGATCGCCATGGCCAAGGCCATTGCCGCCCACACTCGGCAGAAGCTCGATATTAATCAGCAGTGCCTGAGCGAAGGAGTGGCCAATCTGACGGGCAGTTTCTTCCAATGCTTTCCCGGATCTGGATCGCTAACGCGAACCGCGATCAATCATCAAGCCGGAGCGCTCACGCAATGGTCGGGCGTGTTCTCCGCAGCCGCTGTCGCGCTAACGATGTTCGCCTTCGCCCCGCTGGCACAGTACATCCCCCGGGCGGCACTAGCCGGCATCCTGATCCTATCGGCTTGGCGCATGGTGGACTGGAAGCGGCTCAGGTACCATCTTTCCGCGACCCGTTTCGACGCTCTGATCGTGCTGTCGACGGCCCTCAGTGCCGTAGCCGTGTCCGTAGAATTTTGCATCTTGATCGGCACGACGCTGTCGTTCCTCTTCTATGTACCGCGCGCGGCGCGAGTGTTGATGACCGAGCTCACGATTACTCCCGAGCGAGTGATCCGCGAACGGTTTCCGAACGATCCTCGTTGCGATCGGATGCGGTTGTACGACGTCGAAGGGGAGTTGTTCTTCGGTGCGGCCCCCGACTTCGAAGAACATCTGGAACGGATCGAGCGGGAGACCGCGGAGGGCGTACGCGTGGTGCTCTTGCGGGTGAAACGGGTCCGTAATCCGGATGCGGTATGTCTGCACCTGTTGGACGAATTTCTCATTCGCATGGAGCAACGGGGGATCGTACTGTTGCTGTGCGGAGTACGCCTGGATGTTTTTGAGGTGCTGACAAGCTCCGGCATCGAGGCGCGTTTGGGCTCGGACCGCATTCTTCGCGAGTCTCAGGAGCTGTGGACCAGCACGTTTGAAGCGGTGCGACAGGGATACAAGCTGTTGGATCGTGATCTCTGTTCGGAGTGCCCGCGACGTAACGAAGATCTCTCCCGTGCTGACGGCTGGAACTACGTCATCTGACCACCATTCGCCATCTGCCAGCGAGTTTCTGCCTTGCTTTAGACGTACGTTAAGATACAATCTTTGCAGGTTCAAATTTTGTACGTTCAACTTCTCCGCGTCCGCTGCGGGAATCCATGGTGCAAAAAAATGTCGGAAGAACGCATCAATCGCGATAGGTTCCTGCAAGATCGCCAGGGTCGGACGTTTGCCGATGTGCTCAATGATTCCGAGCAGCTCTTCGATCAAGTCTTGTCATTTTTCAATGATGAGAATCGGCAGCGGCGGATGGAGGAATCGGAGACGCACCATGACAGGCCCCCGTTGGCCGGAGTTGTGCGCGAGTTGGAATCCCAGCCAGCCATTGCGCAGTTCCTAGCATCCGATGAGGCTCCACGTGCCAAACGACTGCGTCAGGCGATCGGGGTATTGGTTCGCATGATTATGGAGAGCCGCGGTTGGCGGAAGACTGGCAGGAAGGGCTCACTGGGTGTGCGCGCCGGTCCGATCCGGGATGGGAGTAAACCGGTTGTGCAACACAATACAGGTGGATTGGCATTTTGGTTCTTGCGTGCCGAGCGATATGAGCTGCATGAGGGGATGCCCTTCCGTTCGGTGCGAGAGCGCAACCAGCAGGTTGAAGCGATGCCTCCGTCACAAACGTCCAAGAGGTCGTGAGCGAAGATTCACCAGGCTCCGGCCGGCGAAAAGGAGATAAACGTGTTGGAAACCATGGCTTTTTTGGCCGCCGTTGAAGTCGGATACACGTTACTGATCGGCGGGACCGTCGTTGTAGCGATGTTCGCGCTGTTGCTTATGGCGGCTATGGTTCGCTACGGCGCGCTATGGTTTCAAGCTTACATGTCTGGTGCGGACGTGAGCTTGATGAGTTTGATTGGGATGAGTTTCCGCCAGGTCAAACCAAGTATGATCGTCACCGCCAAGATCATGGGCCGGCAGGCTGGCCTGAATATCGCCCCGCCGCAGGGCATGACTACCGCGCGCTTAGAAGCACATTTTTTGGCTGGGGGTAACGTCATGCAAGTTATCCGCGCCATCATCGCCGCCCATCGCGCCGGTATCGATTTGGACTTCGACCGCGCCGCCGCAATCGATCTCGCAGGCCGCGACGTGTTGGAAACGGTACGTATTAGCGTCTCCCCTAAAGTGATCGACTGTCCAGAGGCACAACGTGGCAGCAAAAACACGCTCAGCGCGGTCGCCAAAAATGGTGTTGAGCTGCGCGTCCGCGCGCGCGTGACCGTCCGCACGAATCTGGATCAGGTGATCGGCGGAGCGACCGAGGAAACGATCATTGCCCGCGTTGGCCAGGGAATCATTTCCACGATCGGATCTGCACGAACGCACATGGAAGTGATGGAAATGCCCGACCGCATTTCCAAGTGCGTACTGGATCGAGGTCTGGACGCGAATACGGCATTTGAAATCGTCTCGATCGATATCGCGGAAGTTGATATTGGAGAGAACATTGGTGCGAGGTTGCAGACCGACCAGGCTGAGGCGGACACGCGAATCGCCCGGGCTGGAGCCGAAGTGCGTCGCGCCGCGGCAATCGCGTTGGAGCAGGAGATGAAAGCCAAGGTGGCAGCGAGCCGAGTTCTTTTGGTGCTCGCCGAAGCCGAGGTCCCCGCGGCAATTGCCCAGGCGTTCCGCGCAGGCCAGATTAATCCAAGACGTCCACCCCAACCAAAAGGAAGTCGCGTAATAGATCCGCCGCCCGTCATTCCTTTTCTTAAACAAGCAGCCAGTCCGCTGTGACCGTGTGTTGGGCGAACGCAACCAGTGACTCAATCACTGTTCATTGACAGTCCGAACTCAATTGCAGAGAGCCGCTGAGGAATTCTTCTCGATGGATGCGATGACCGTTTGAAATACACGA
>CAZFLF010000441.1:0-5951 GCA_964519825.1 uncultured Pirellulaceae bacterium
CACGTCACGGCGGAGCGTGACGGCTACGATCTCGGAATGCGGGATGATCCGGCTTGCCAGCGGCCTCGAGGTAGGCGAGCAGATCGAGAATCTCGTTCTTCGTGAACGTGTTGAGTAATCCCGCCGGCATCGTCGAAACTAACGAGGGTGTTTGCGACTCGATTTCTGCGGCGCGAAGGCTGATCGCCGACTCGGGGAACAGCAAGTTCGGCGTAACCGTCACAGTCGTCGCAGCGTCTCCCAACACTTGGCCGACGATGACTTGGCCGCCGCGCGTGACGATCGTCGCGGCCCGATACTTTTCGTCGATGACATGCGATGGCGCAAGGATCGAGAGCAAGAGGTCACGCCTGCCAAATCGACGAGAGATTTCTGTGAGGTCCGGGCCCACCGGCGAGCCATTCTGGCCCAGACGATGACAGCGCAGGCACAATGCTGCCGTAAACGTTTGTTGGCCACGTTGGAAGTTTCTTCCCGCACTGATCGCCTCCAGCGACCCTGCGAGATCGTCCAGCTGCCAATTCCGTACATGCTCGCGGACGATTTGGGGGGACGAGACTTCGGCCGGCGGTTCTTCCGCCAACAGCCCGGTAAACAAGCGTTTCTCATCTTCGGTAAATGTGGCTGACACGTCGGTCTTGAGCCACTGCAGATACCGTGGCAAGTATTGAGCGCCGTAGAAGTCCCGCGACTGTCGCAACCATTCAACGTACGTACGACGTTCGCCAACGTTCCATGGGCCGCGAACGTGCCGCAGCGTGACAAGGTAGTGAAACTTTTCTTCCTGAGTCTTGGCCGAGATTACCAACGGCAGAGTCTTCCGCACGACCTGCGGGGATTCCAGCGCCACAAGTAACTCGCACAATAACTGATTGACCTCAGCTGACGGGTCGGGGTAAAGAAGTTCGAGTTCGGAGACCAATCGCGTCCTCTCGGCCGCGTTCGGCTTTCCCAACCGGGCGATCGCGATGATGAGACTCCGCGCGGCGGCAATGCGCTGCTCGACCGTCAACTTCGCCCACGGTAAGGCCGTAATTCGCGCGACTATAGGATCGCGGTCGTCCGCCAATCCTAATCGAGCCAACGCCAGCAGCGCCGTCACGGCGGCCATCGGCTGTTCTTCACGGAGCGCGAGGTCGCGCCACTGGGCGACAGGTTGCTGCTCGACCGCGACCCGCGCGGCGTGGCGAATCCACGGGTCGTCCGCTGACAAATGCGGCCAAGCCGCAGGAATCGCGGCGGGATCGACTCGCCCGTGAAACGCTTCCAAGCGGTGCCGCAATTTGCGAGCTGCCGCGGCCCGTTCGGTACGGTCTTGCGACGCCGGCGCTGGCGGTGATTCTGCGCTCACCGGCCCGACGTATCGCACTCGGTAGAGACCCGACTGCGTCTTTCGCCCGCCGGTCAAGAAATACATTGCGCCGTCGGGACCGAATTCCAAATCCGTGACGTTCAACGGCCGTCCGGTCAGGAATGTCTCGAACTCGCCCCGATAAGTCGCTCCGGTCGGCGCCAGATGCACGGCCAGGATTCGCCCATACGCCCAGTCCAGGATGAAAAGAACGCGGCGATACTGAGGTGGAAAATGGCTATGCGTTCCAAACTTTACCGCGGTCGGCGAGCCCAAGCCGATGTCCACTGCACTCGGCAAGCTGTCAGGGTACCAGGCGCGCCACGTTCCCGTTCCGCGCCGCCAGCCGAAGTCCGCTCCGGACGCCAAGTGCAACACCCGCGTCGGCCGATACCAAGGCATCCCGACGTCCCATTCCATGTCAGCGTCGTAAGTGAACAGCTCACCATCGGAATTGAAATCGAGACCGTAGGGATTGCGCAGACCACCCGCCACGAGTTCCCACTTCTTCCCGTCACGATCGGTTCGCACGACGTGACCGCCGGGAAGCTTCATGTACGAATTGAACAGCTGATTGTCCCAGTCGCACGGCAACAATCGGTCATCGGAATAATGACGCAGTAAAGATCCTTCGGGTCGATAGTCGGCCGGCAGCATCACGTCATCGCCGTGGATAATGTAAATGTCGCCGTCCGGACCAAGCACTAAATCGTTGCGGCCGTGGCCGACATTGCCGGGGGTCATGCGGAGCAATTCGGGCTCGGCGAAACGGTCTTCGCTGGCCTGATACTTCAGTCGATAAAACCCCTTGGAATTGTTCGCGTTGACATACAAACTGTCGTACGCCCACAGCAATCCGCGACACTCCAGGAGCGTGTCATTGACCGTTTCGACGCGGATGGTCGAATCGGGCGCGGTGCCCGGTTTGTTGGTCAGTTTTGGAGGGGAGGAGCCGGCGGGAACCGGCGCTTGCTCCACGGTGAGTCGCAGCAGCCCGCGGTCTTCTCGTGCGATGACGATCCGGCCGCGTGGATCAAACGTCAGGCTGATCCACGAGCCTTCATCATTCCGCGCGGAACGAAGCAGTTCGACTACAAAACCGGGCGGTGTGGTGATTGAGCGGGGATCGGTAGCCTGGCTCACTCCCAGCGCTTGTTTCCATTGGTTGTAGTCGTCAACCTTCCCTGTCTTTTCGTCTTCGGCTCGACCGCGTGGCGCACTCCAAGTCGCTACAAGTACCGCGACGGCCATCACGCCACCGCGAATGCCCGCGACGAACGCTTGGCGAGCTCGACGTCGTTGGTTGAACATTCTCATAACTCCGACGACCCTTGGCGGTTTGGATGCGTGTGGCCCACGGATTCTACTACAAAGCTCTGCCGGACTTGACGGTGGAGACCGACCGGACGGAGTAAATGATTTACCATCTGCCGCGATGGGTGCTAGACTTGTCGCCACTGTTCACTCAAAAGTGGCACTGACAGGCATTTGGTGACGATCGATCATGAGCAGTTTCGCGAGTGACCTTTTGGGTTCGACTTCATCGAGCTTAATCGCCCGGATCCAGCGGCGTGATCCCGCTGCATGGCAGAAACTCGCGGACATTTATACGCCGCTCGTTTACGGTTGGGCGCGTCGCGGTGGTTTGGGCGATGCGGATGCCGCGGATGCGGTCCAAGAGGTCTTCCGGTCGGTATACAGTCATGCGACCGACTTTGATGGCGAAGATCAACAATCGAGCTTTCGCGGCTGGCTGTGGGCCATCACGCGAAATCAGGTTCGCCTGTTCTACCGCCGGCGCGGTGCAACGCCCCAGGCCCAGGGGGGTACGGATGTTATCCGGCGGCTGAACGAGTATCCCGATTGGATTGACGACGAAGAGGAGCCGGTAACTTCCACGGAACGACGCTCGCTGCTGCAACGAACGTTGGCGGTCATACGCGTCGACTTCGACGACGCTACCTGGCAGGCCTTCTGGCGATTGGCGGTCGATAACCATGCCACGGCCGACATTGCCGCGGATTTGGGTGTGAGCCAAGGTGCAGTGCGTCAAGCCAAATACCGCGTCCTCTGTCGCCTGCGTGAAGAAATGGGGGGCTAGGCATTTGGAGTGCGGCGGCTTGACGCCGCTTTTGATTGCGGTGGAGTGGCGTTTCCTTCGCCGACCCGGCAAAAAAGAAAGTGGCTTCGACACAACCCACAGCGGCGTCAAGCCGCCGCATTCCACAGACTTCTCACCGCAACGTTTGTCACATCACGCAGTTATCGAAAATTCGGGGCGTAAAAGGCTCGCCGGACAGACTGCCCCACAAAAAAATCGCGTGACGCCCGCGCATCTATCTGTGTGATAAGCCCTTTCTCCCTGCAACGTCGGAGTGTATCGCCGTGAATCCACGACCAGGAAGCGAATCGGACCGTGACTCGATCGTCGAACAGCTGGCAACTCTGGATTCGTCGGATCCAGATGACCCGTCGAAGTCAGTCGCACCTCCGTCCACCGTTCGGGAATTGAAAGCAGAGCTCGATACGCTGCTGGGCCAGCTCCGCGCGCCGGCCGGTCCAGACAAATTTTCCGACGAGAGTGGATTACGGCGCGCCCAAGACCTGGTGCGGGCGATCGGGCTGGAACCCGAATCCCTGTATCGGACTATACAATGCCAAGCCGGGGAGTTCCCACGTCCTGAGCTGGGGCGAATCGGCCCCTATGAATTGCTCGAAAAGCTGGGGGAAGGAGGGATGGGGGCGGTCTACAAGGCGTTGCACTCGTCCCTCGAGAAAATCGTGGCCCTCAAAGTTTTACCGCGCGACCGCCTGCATCCGGAAGCCATCGCGCGCTTCAAGCGCGAGATGAAGGCGGTGGGGAAGCTCGATCATCCGAACATTGTTCGCGCCACCGATGCGGGGGAAATAGACGGCGAGCACTTTCTGGTCATGGAGTATGTGGATGGCGTGGATCTTTCGGAGCTGCTGCGACGCGTCGGGCCCTTGGAGGCCGTCGACGCTTGTGAGCTGGTCCGGCAAGCGGCCATCGGATTGCAGCACGCCCACCAGCGCGGCATGGTGCATCGCGACATCAAGCCGAACAACATCATGCTGGCCTGGAGCGACGAACTGCTGTGCGAGGGTCTCCCGACCCCGCACCCGCCGGCGGTCAAGATTTTGGACATGGGTTTGGCCCTGCTCAGCGAACCACTCTCTGCGCCGCATGGCGATTTGACGACGACCGGGCAATTGATGGGGACCTTGGAATACATGTCGCCTGAACAAGGTCTGGACACGCACAATGTCGATATTCGCTCGGACATCTATTCGCTCGGGGCAACCCTGTACAAGCTGCTCAGTGGAAAATCTCCCTTCACGGGGAATCGTTACAACACGCCAGGAAAGATTCTGGTCGCTCTGGCCACCGAGAAGCCTGCCTCCGTCGGCACGAAGCGTAATGACTTGCCAGCCGGTCTGGTTGCGGTCGTCGATCGAATGCTGGCCAAAGATCCGGCCGAGCGATATACGACCCCCGCCGAAGTCATCCAAGCGCTGGCCCCCTTCGCGACCGGCGCCGATTTGCCGCGCCTGGCCAACACGGCCCGTCAGCACGGTACGCCGTCGGATCTAGCAACTGACAAGTCGGCGATGCCAACCGAGGAACACTTGTCGTCCCCCATCACCGGCACGGTCTCGGAGATTAAGCGGGAGGGCGAGGCTCCCGCCGAGCCGCAAACCGCTGAACAAGACGGTGAACAAGACGGCTCGGCCGGAGCCTCGCCGTCCCGGCCCGCGCCCCACCGCCGCCGCGTGGCGGTCGTGGCGGCGGTTGGCCTGTTGCTCGTCGGCTTGGGCGGAATCCTCTTCGGCGGACAAATCATCCGCATCGTCACCAACCAGGGTCAGATCGTAATCGAGACCGACGGGGCGGGCATTGAGGTGGTCATCAAGGACGGCCAGGGCAAGGTGCTCGACACAGAGACGAAACGCGAAATCACGTTTCAAGCGGGCGAGTATGACATCGAGGTCACCGTCAAGGACTCCGGCGGCGAGCAGCGTTTCGTCACGGATCATTTCGTCCTCAAGCGCAACGGCAAGAAAACCGTGGATGCCCGGTGGGAAACGGCCAAGGCCAAGGCGGCAACTGCACCGGCCTCGCTAGCAACCGTTCCTCCTGGCATCCCGGCCTCCACCGACCCCGACCGCCGCGCCGCCGAGTGGGTGCTGTCGATCGGCGGCACCATCAGTATCAAGGAGAACGGTAAGGAACGGCAGACAGGGGTTGCCGACCTGCCCCGGGGGGCATTTGAACTCACGGTTGTCAATTTGCACACCAATCAGCAGGTAAGTGATGCGGGGCTAGCCGTCTTCAAGGATTGTCAGAACCTCACGCACCTTGATCTTGGCGGTACTCAAGTGAGTGATGCGGGGCTGGCCCACTTTAAGGATTGCAATAACCTCACGAACCTTGAGCTGGATACTACAAAAGTGAGTGATGCCGGGCTGGCCCACTTCAAGGATTGCCAGAACCTGACGCAGCTTCAACTGGGTTGTACTCAGGTGAACGATGCAGGGTTATCCGTATTCAAGGATTGCGAGAAACTCACGCGACTTGTTC
>CAZFLF010000442.1:0-5948 GCA_964519825.1 uncultured Pirellulaceae bacterium
GTGCATATCCGTGCGGTCGAATCGCACGAAATTTTTGGCATCTTGCCAGATGACGAGCGAGCCGGCATGAAACGACGCGGTCGAGGCCAGCGCGGGGAGCACCGTGTCAGGCTCGGCCTGGGTGACTTCTTCGACCAGCACCTCGATCGTGAAGTCGCCGGAGATCTCTTGCAGCACCAGCGGCGCGTTGACTTTTCCCTTGACCGGCCACAGGTCGTGGTACACCCCCGGGACTTTGATCGTGAACTGGCCTTCTTCATGGTTGAACGTGCAATCGCCAACCGGATCCACGACCAACCCCCAGCCCCGGACGGTCTCCAGCGGCTGGACGTCGGCGGCCCAGGCGGCAGCCAGCCCGCCGGTCAGTAGCACTAAGGCCGGCCAACCGCGCAAAGTAGGAAAGTGCAATGATCTGTCCCACAAAAAGAAGGTGAACCGCGACATGTCGCATTACTCCAATTCGTGCAATGTGCCGGCTTCAACCTCCAGACCCTGTTCGATGTCCTCGCCATCCACGCTAACAATCACCTTTTCCGCCGGCACGACCATGATCTCGCCGAACTTCTTGCACTCTTGCAGAGTGTGGGTCGAACCCAGGCCGCGTTGATACACCAAGATGCCTTTCTTCGGAGTCCCCTTGCCGTTGACCTTGATCAGCCCCAAGTGCTCCTCGGGCTTGATCTCGATCACCTTCCGTTCGGCCAGCGTGAAGTTCTTGAGGATCGCCACGGCTTGGCCGCTCTTCGGCACCCAGCGAATCTCGTACTTCGTGGTGGAGGAGGGGATGCGGATTTCCTCACCGTATTTGCCCGTGGCGTCCACGGAGCTAAAACCGATCCCGAAACTGACGACCTGGATTTCCTTGTACTCGGGGAATTCAATTTCCGGCTTCAAGACTTTGATCGCGCGCCGATTGCTGACGGCCGTCTTCGGCGGCGTCGCGACCTTGTCTAACTCGGTGGACACTGTCTCCAGGGCGTCGGCCAGTTCCTTGGCCGAGTCGGCTCCGTAATACTTGCCCTTGCCGGCTTTGGCAATCTCCGCCAGAGCTTTGTCTTCCTCCGGCTTCGTGCCGAAGCCGACGACATTCACGCCGAACGTCAGCTTGGGATTGCTGGCCAGCTGGGCGGCTTCGGCTACCGGATCGCCTTGGCAAGTTTCCAGGCCATCGGTGATCAACACCAGCCCACAAAAAGCATCGTTCTTCTGGAGTTCTTCGCCCGCAACCCGCAGCGACAACGCGATGGGCGTCGTGCCAGTCGGCTTCAGCCCGGCGATCAAGCGACTCAACTCCGCCTTCCCGGCCGCGTCGAGCGTGCTGAGCGGACGCGCGATCTTCACCGCCTGGCAGTTCCGCGGGTCGTTCGCGCCGCCGAAGACTTCGTGTCCGTAAATGATGAACGTTACGTTCAACCCGTCAGGAATCTTCTGCACCATGTCGGCGACGACGCGCTTGGCGGCAGCCATCTTGGCTTCGCCCTCCGGCGTCAGTTCCTTCATGCTGCCCGAGCAGTCCAGCACGATCGCGAAGTCGGTGATCAACTCCGCAGCCTGCGGCGAGATTCCCCGCGCGGTTTGCAAGGCGGTCAGCAGCTTCTCGGTCGCACCGGCAGCTTTCAGCTCCGCAATTTGCTCCGGGCCGAGCGTAAACAACGTGGGCGACTTGGCCAGCCGCTTCAGAATCTGCTCTTCCGGGATCTCCAGTTGCAACAGCTTGAGGACATCCGCGTAGGCGATGGGGGCAGCCCCCCCGGCAGCCGGCTTTTTCGTGCCGGCGTCGCGCACCGCGCCCAGCACCGCTGGAGAGGCGCCAGCTTCGGCCAATCGCTTGAGTGCCGCTTCGTCGCCCGCGAAGGCCAGGCCGGACTTCTTGATCCGGGCGATGATCACCTGGTCGTCGATCTTCAGTTCCAGGAGCGATTGCAGCCCCTCTTCCTTCAACGGCTGTTCCGCAGCGGCAGACAATCGAGCAAGACCGCTCGCAACGACGAGCAAGCAGACTAGCAACACAGCGGGCAACACTCGGCTTGGACGCATCGGAGACTCCCTAAATGAGCGAAAAGAAGGAGTGGAACGAAACTCTGCCATTCTTGATACAAGCGCATCCTACGTCGAAATACTATAACCGTTGGCATGCGGCTGCAAGTTTTTACCAGAATTGTCTCCTAGGACCAGCGGCGCTTGATCCCGGATCCCCCGAAAGCGAAAGCGGCGCCAAATGCCGGCTACAATCAATCACCACGACAACATGGGAGATAAACAGTGAAAACGTTCGCAATGCTTGCACTACTGACTGGCTTTTTGCTTAGCGCAAACTCAGTGGCGCAGCCGCCGTTGCCAAAGTTCCGTGTAAGCGTGGCGGACTACGGAGCTCTCGGCGACGACGAGAAACCGGATGACGGCGCGATCAAGGGGGCAATCGACGCTGTGGGGGGAGGAGGCGAAGTTCACTTTCCTCCCGGTGTGTTCCACGTCATTGGACAAGTTGTTATCAAATCGGGAGTACAATTGATCGGGCACAACGCGACGCTCAAGGCCGGAAAGCCAATGGGTGGTGTGTTGTTGGTTGAGCCGGGTGCGGCGAATGTCGGCATCGTCGCCCTGCGCATTGAAGCCACGGGATGCGAGTTCGCATTGAAGGCCACCAAGGCGAGCCGTCTGAGAGTCAAAGATTGCGAATTCCTAGGTCCAATCGAACGCGGACATCTCATTGACTTCGACGGACTAGTGACGGACGCGGAAATCGAGAGTAGTTCGTTTGCCGACACGATGCACGGCATCCGACTGCGCGGTCCCGTCGAGCGCGCCAAGATCGAGGGATGTACGTTCAAGAACTGGTTGCACCACGCGGTCTACTTGGTTGCCGATAAATCTTCCGGGCCACAGTATCCGCGTGTCATTGGCAATCGATTTCAGTCGCCGAAGTCTGGCAAGGGCGGGGCGCGGCAAATGATCGTCGCTTATCCGGATCCGGAGAATCTGGCAGTGAACATGGTCGGACTACAGGTGCTGAACAACACCTGCACGGGACCTAGCGAGCATTACGACAGGAACAGCGAGACAAGTCGCGGCACCGCGGATCAGATCAGTATTCACTACACAAGTGACTTTGAAATCTCCGGCAACGTCTCATCCGGAGGTGGTGAAAATGGCATTGTCGCTACGAACTTCTGCACGCGCGGGATCGTGTCGAATAACATCGCATCGGGGAATGATGGGCACGGAATACAAGTCAGTTCACTGAACGAGCGGTCGAGCGACATCCTGATCGCCGGGAATCTCTGCACCAACAATGGGCTGCGGGCTGGTGGCCGTCGAGACTCGATCGCGGGCATTTACGTCCAAGACGCGGAACGAATCGCCATTCACGCGAATCAGATCGTTGACAACCGGAAAACACGAAAGCAATGGGCTGGAATTCTGATCGCCAGCTCGGACGACATCGCCCTCGGACGCGATAACACCATTCAATTCGCGGACACCGTCGGCTACCACGCTGCGGCCGTGTTTGAGAGCACCCTGACGAAGCCCTTCGTGATCTACCATCCGATGCAACGTAAGCCGAATGAAGGTCCCGAACACAAACCCGAGGAATTGCGCTGACAACTACGTTTTGGCCCGCTTTTTACTTGGCGGTTTTATTGGCTCTAACGGCGTTTCTGCCGGGCCAGACAGAACCTCTCCAGTTGGGTGGAACCGCGAACCATGACAAGGACAATCCCACGTCTTCTCAGCGCTGTTCCATCTGACGAGGCAGCCTAAGTGGGTGCAGACCGCCGAGACTTTGTGCAGTTTGCCGTTCTCATCGCGCGAGCAAGCCACTCGCTGGCCATCCACTTTTAGAATCTCTCCCTCACCTCGCTTGATGTTGCGCGGCGCCGTTCGTTTCGGGAAGACCAATCGGTCAGCAATCAGGTAATACGGGTAGTCCAGATTTTCCTTGATATAGTCCCACGCTCCCCCCCGGATCTTCTTTCGGTCGACTGAAAAGAGCTCCTGCCAAGGATTCTCGCGTTGCAGCATCGCGTCACGGGCCATCATTCCAGCGATTGTGGCAAAGGTGTATCCGTTGCCATTGAAACCCGTGGCCACGAATTGCCGATCCGAAGACTCGCCAATAAACGGTAGGCCGTCATTGGTCTCGATGACTTGTCCGGACCAGCGATGATCGATCTTCACTCGCGGCAAAATTCGCAACAGCGTCTCTTCGAGTCTCTGATAACAAGCTTCGGTGTCGGCTTGTTGGCCGGTTTTATGATCGTTGCCGCCGAAAATCACTCGATCGAACTCGGAGCCCGAATCAATCCGCAGATAATAGTAGGGGTCACTCGTATCCCAAAGACTGAGGTCCGGTACCAGCCCCGCGGGCAGACGACCGCTTACCACGTAGCTTGAATAGGCAGCCAGCTTCGTTTGCAGCAGTGAGGCTGCTAAGAGGCCATTCTTTCCCGTAAGAGGCACATGAGTCGCGATAACTACGTAGTCGCATTCGATCCTTACATCGTTCGCAACGACCACTAACGGGTCGGCTTCGATGTCCGATACCTCGCTCTGTTCGTGGATGACACTTCCGTTCCCCTCGACCAGACGTGCCAATCCTGCCAGGTAAGCAGCCGGGTGAAACTTGCCCTGGTCACCAATCTGAATGCCCGGCTTGTCGACAACAGGGACCTTGTCCACAAAATCGGTATCAAACCCCAACTCGCGCGCAAGGTCAGCTTCTTCTTTCAGGTCTGCAGTTTCATCGTCTTTTCCCTCGATCGACGCATGCAAGAAGCCGGGAACGCGACGGAACTGGCAGGAGATGTCATTTTCAGTGACGATTTGTTCGATCAGATCCAGAGCGGTCGTTCCGGCATACCATGTCAGCGCGGCATGCTCGCGGCCAAATGACTTGACGAGCTGCTTCAAGCGGACATCGGTGACGCACGTCAGATGTGCGGTTGTATGCCCGCTGTCCCCGTTACCGAGACGGTCTCTCTCCAGGACACATACTCGTTTACCAGCTTGCTTGAGGAAGTACGCCGCTGAAAGTCCCGTGACTCCTCCGCCCACGACCACGACGTCGAAGCGCCCTGACTGCGAAAGACGAGCAAATTTTGGAATTTGAACGTCCTGCCAGATCGGAATTGAATCGCGCACTGTCATGGGGAACTCCTTCTTCAAAGTGCTCTCAGTCGTGGAAATTATCCCCGGTGTAAGTCCGCCGTGAGACGCAAGGCCGGCCGCCGTAGCTAGCCGCCGAGAATCCGCGCATCGGTTGTTCGGGCAAATGGTATGCCGTGGCTTCACCGTAGCCAGCGCCGTCATTCTTGCAGGGGAGCCGGACCAAGGCATCGAGTGTCTGTCCTGGATCGAATGGACTTCAAGCGGTGGGGGGATGTCACTGATAATCCTCCCAAGCGAACGGGGGAATAAAGCACACAGGAAGCGACTTCTTGAGGACCTTCGCGCCTGTGATGGTGACCTGGGTGCTGGCGACGTGGACCACCTGCAGCTTGGTCAATCCCGTTAGATGCGCCATCCCGGCGTCGCCCACCTGAGTGCTTCTGAGATCCACTTCCTTCAGTTCTGGCATTCCCTTCAGATGTACCAGCCCCTCACTGCTGATCTTGGTCCCCGCGAGCCAGAGCTGTTCGAGTTTGAGAAGGCCTTCCAGATGCGCGAGTCCGACGTTGGTGATCGGCGTGCGATCGAGGTCCAACTCAAGGAGTTCGGACATTCCCTTCAGGTGCACCATCCCGGCGTCGCCGACCTGGCTCCCACTGAGGTTCAGCATTCGGAGTTTGGTCATTCCCGACAGGTGTGCCAGTCCGGCGTCGGTCACTCGAGTTCCGCTGAGGTTCAGGATTTGGAGTTCGGTCGCCCCGTTCAGGTGCGCGAGCCCCTCGTCGCTGGCCCGCGTGTTTCCGAGCCACAACTCCCGGAGCTCCGACATTCCCTTAAGG
>CAZFLF010000443.1:0-5947 GCA_964519825.1 uncultured Pirellulaceae bacterium
GGACGCACCCTGCAGTTCGGCCAGCGTCTTGTAGAGGATGTAGCTGGGATATGGCAGCCGCAACCAATCCCCCTCGCCGACACACGCCCGCGTGACAATGGTCAAGATGTCGTCGCTCCCATTGCCACACAGAATCCAATCGGGTTGCACGCCGAGTAACTGGGCGGCGCGCGTGCGAAAGGCGCTAGCCAGAGGATCAGGGTACTTTTGCAATCCGCGTTCGACGGCTGCCTGAATCGCCTGCCCAACCTTCGGCGACGGCGGGTAGGGATTCTCGTTGGTGTTTAACTTGATGAATTTGCCCCCCTGCGGTTGCTCTCCCGGAGCATAACCGGACATGCGGGCAATGTTGGGTCGGATGAACATGATGAAATGAAAAGCCAATGCTAATGACAAAAACCGCCGACAACCGCATTCGAGGCGACGAAACGAGCATCCTGAAAGAAACCAAGCCTAGGGATTAGGTTCGGTCCAAATTCTGATGGCCAGACGGAGCGGTTATCGACCAGGATTGCTGGCCCGTCAAGGTCATAGCAATTGGTCCTCAACCATTCTCCTTACCCCTTCGACGAGGACGAATCAGCTATGTCGATCGGGGCACCGCGCGCCCTGTTGACACAAACAGCGGAGTACGGCAAGTTGTGGCCTCTCAAATTGGTCGCCGAAGTGGCGGAACTGGCAGACGCACTGGACTCAAAATCCAGCGCCTTCACAGGCGTGTGGGTTCGACTCCCACCTTCGGCACTCTTGAAACTAGAGGACTTGTGACAATGGTCGCGAGTCCTTTTTTGCTGCGCTCACGAGAAATCTGACACTATTGCGGTCTGGATTAGTTAAGGCATCAACCGCCGTCGTCTGCTTCGGCCCCCGGTCTCACAGCGATCTTCTCGAACAATTTGGCGGAGATTCCGGAGATGACGAGAGGTTCCTGGCCCGGTCGTATCGGTCATTCCATTTGTTAATAAAAGTCGGCCTTCCGCCGCCTTGCGCGTCATTGCGATCTATATTTCCGAGAGCGAACCAGCGCGCCCGTCAATTCCCTATTCCCCGTACAGGGCACTTACCATGTACCAGGTAAAAGACATCATGACCAACCGGGTCATCGGCATCGGCCCGGACGCTACGATCGACGACGCAGTTTCATTATTGCTCGATCACCGTGTCAGTGGCCTGCCGGTGGTCGACGACGAGGGGCGGTTGCTGGGCGTGATCAGCGAGATTGACATCATTGATCTCGTTTACAAGGCCGACATCGGGGCCAGTAGCGTGCGCGACTATATGACCCGAGACGTCGTTACGATCGATGCCCAGTCGTCGCTCGACGACGCGGCGAGCATTTTCTGCGAGACCGCAGTTCGCCGAATTCCTGTCATCCAGGAAGGTCGTCTGGTCGGGGTTCTCAGCCGCCGCGATCTGCTGTTCTTCGTCCGAGTTGTTCGGAAGCAGGCAGTCGCCAGCCAAGCTCGACCCTGTGGTCCCAGTTACGCCGCAAAATAGGGTGATTTGACGGGACAAGCTTCAAGCCTGTCGAGCGTCAACTTCGGCGAAGGTGACCATTCGCTGACGGTCCTCGTCCCATAGTTTCAGAGACGCGCACTTCAAGCTGTCCCGAATCCCAAGTGTAACCACTTGGCGAAAAGTAGGTTCAGCCACATGGCAGGCGGCCAAGTTGTAATTGGGGATGCGGCTATTGAGGTGATGGATATGGTGATAGCCGATATTGCCAGTGAACCATTGCAACACGCGCGGTAGGCGATAATAGGAGCTGCCTTCAAGCGCCGAACGAGTGAAATCCCATGATCGGTGCGGCTGCCAATAGGCTTCTTCGTATTGGTGCTGGATATAAAAGAGCCAGCTACCTGCCGCAGCTCCAAGCATCACGATCGGCAGCTCGATGAGCAAAAAAGTCGACAAGCCAATTGTCCACCACGCCACTCCCAGCGCCGCGACGATCAGCAGATTCGTCGCGTACACGCTGGCGCGCTCACGTCGCCAAGAACGGGGAACTCCGTGAGTGAAGCGTTGGTGGACGATGAATAGATAACTCGCGCCCAAAAAAAACATAAACAGCGGATGGCGATATAAGCGGTAGCCCAGCCGGCCCAAGCGCGAGCGTCTCAAGTACTCATCGACGGTCAACATTCCAACATCGCCGCAGCCACGGTGGTTGAGATTGCCGCTGGTGACATGATGGAGCGCGTGCGACCGGCGCCAGAAGTGGTAGGGCGTGATCGTTAGCAGTCCGCAAAGAAACCCCAACACATCGTTCGCCAGCTGATTTCGGAAAAACGAATGGTGCCCGCAATCATGCTGAATGATGAAAATCCGCACCAAAAATCCGGCCGTCGGCACCGCCAGTAACAGCGTAAGCCAATAGGACCAGAAAAAACTCAGGTACATCATGTACCACATGCCGAAGAACGGCAGCAGCGAGTTGGTGACCTGCCAGCAGCTTTTCAGCAAATTAGGATGTTTGTATTTGGCTACCGTCTCGTCCCAGACAGCGGCCGTACGTTCCGACTCTGACGTCAAAACCTTCATGTTTCCGCTGGTCAATGCCAGTTGCCCTGTTCCAACGGCCCTTCCCAGGTGGAACAAGTGTTCCCAGACGCAATCCCTGGTGGAGCCAATGGCTCGCAAGAGTACCAGCAGTCGCTCTTGGGGTACATGCCACAGGAGCGAAACTAGCCGGCCTTTGCGACAAAAATCCCAATGGGTGGGATAGTTGCCTTATGACGATTTGTGGAGGACACAGATTGGTTAGCGCGCAACATGTCTGGTACGGCCTTTGCAGCTAATCGACAACGTGGCAAAAAATGCCTTCCAATGCTAAAACTGGCAACGCTATCTTCCCTGAGAGTGGCCAGAAACCGCTAGAAAATGGGATATTTCTTGATCGCCTTGTTTCCTTGCCGCTCCCTGCTTCAACGTGTACATTTCGGCGTGGCACGCGAGTCGATGCATTCGTCACCGGTTGGCCTCGAATCACGTTGACGGGTAACTCGCACTCTTGTGGAAAGTCAAAAAGGTGAGCCATGAATGATATAAATGAAATCGACCAAGCGACCCTGGATGGGATCCAAGATTTGATTCGAACCAATCTGGTTAGCCGTGACAGCTTGTACGCCGCGGCGAAGAATCTGGACAGCGAGACCTTACAGAGAATCTGCCGTCGACTGGCAGACGAATTGGGCGGGCACGTCGCGGAACTTCAGCAGTTCCTCTTGGTTCGGCACGAGCAGCCCATCGGCCCAGACGATAACGTTGTGTCGAAATTGCGGGTCATTGTGGCCGAAGCACTCCAACAAAGTCCGGCAGAAGTGATCGCCCTGGAAGCCGGTGAAAAGTGCACCCATGAACTCAAGAAGCAATATGAGGAAGCCATCGAACACACTGGCAATCGCCAGGCAAAGGGTATTTTGCACCAACAACGAAAAACTGTTGAGTCTGGTGACGACGTTTTGCGCGCATTAGGCGAATTGAAACGCGAATCATTAGGATGACTTCGAGCGATCGTCGTAAGCTAGGTGTCCAAACTCTCGGCGCAGGGATGCAAAAGTATATTTGGCAAATTGCGCCATTCTGGATTTGTGGCTCTTCCCGCTTTCTCTGCCGTTTTTGCTCGTTCGTCGTCGCGGTCGAGCTGTTGAGTGAATAGCGGATCAAATTGCCGTCTTGTTCAAAAACACCGCGTTGCCAACCTCTACGGATTCACCTTGTCGGGCCTGTTGAGCTGCAAGAATCTTGTCCGCCTGAGCGGCCGCATCCCTCTCGTGCGATGTAGTTTATTGCCTCCGGAAGAAGGAAGATTTCGAACAACAAGTCGTCGGCTCCGCCAATCAACAAAAAAGCCGGTGTGTTCGAAAACCTTGCGGCGTTCGAACACGTCGGCATACTCGTTAATTTTGCCAATCCGGGTGAGCCGTTATCTCTTGTTCGCGGATTTGTTTTCCTGCTTCTTACTGTCCTTTTTAACCTTCATTTTCTTCTTGTCGTTTTTCTGGCTATTGTTGCCTTTACCCATTTGTGTTTCCCTTCATTAAGATTGCAGAATTGTCCTACGACGCAGGAGACGAAATCGGTGAGGGGTGCTACCCCCGCTTCGGCCCGCTGGGCTACAAGCATACCACACGGTGCCGCCGGCGGAATGACACGCTCACCGACCGCAAGCAAAAAAATCCTGTGCACGAGTCAGGCCACAGTGACCTCTATCTCTGGCTATTCGGCCCCAGAATCAAGTTGCCGTTGGAGTCGAGTGTGTAACGATTCCGATGAGGAGTCACGCCTTTCGCGGAGCTTGAGGCATCGCCGCGAAGTCACCAAGTCGATCCTTGGCCGGCAGCTCAATCGCGCTGAGCTGCGGATGGTTCGGCAGGCGCTCGACCGTCTTCGGATGTCAATGTTTCGTTGGCGTCGGGCGGCGCGCCAGCCGGCGGCTGTGGTTCAGGAAAGTAAGCGCCGCGATGAACATGATTCATCGCGAGCGAAGTGACGAGAGTCGTTACGCCCACGACCGCCTGCATCTCGGACTCGCGTGGATAGACCTGGGCCAGTGCCTCGGCACGCGTGGCCAAGTGTCGCATGAGGCTGCGGGTCTTCTCCGGAAAATGGCCGGTCCACTGAAACACGTCCGCCATGAGTTGCCGTTCCAGCCGGCGGATCAGTTCGGCAGCTGGGCGTGTTTCGTGAGCGGTTCCCTGCTCCTCTGCCGCAGCCAGGTCGTCGAAAATGGCCCGCAAGTCCCCGTCCAGGCCTGGGGTACCCGGCTCGCTATCCGCCGAGTAATCCTTGTAATAGTCCTTAAGGGAGTAAGTGAGTTCGCCAACGTCTTCGTCGAGTTCGGTAGCCGTCACGAGCGGGTCGCGTTCGGATAGCTCCGCGACGGTGCGCGCGCAAAACTCGAGTTTGGCCAGCGCTGTTGGCCGCTGGGCATAGTCCGCTCGCCAGTCTCGGTCGGGCGTCATCCACACGGCAAATGTCTCAGACCAATCTTCGTCCGGGTGCTTCTGGGCATACCAGCCGGGCAAATGCCGGACAAACCGCCGACTGAAGGGCTGCGGACGATAATCTTCCAGGTAGGGCTGAGTGATCGAGCCAAACAACTTCACCCAGGCCTCGTCGTCGTAGAGTTTGTAGGCATAGTTGACGACATGCCCCATCTCATGCCGCAAATAGCGAAGAATGTCGGCTTGGTTAAACCCTTCGATGTGGCCGACCTCTTCGCCGTGAAGTTCGGTCAATTCCGGCCGAGCTAAATAGAATGGAATTCCGATGACCACCGTCCCGAATGGCACACCCCATTCGGTCGACAAATGAAAACTTGGCTTCACGCGAGTGATTCCCTTGGTCTGCAGCTCCGCCAAGAACTCCGCGATCACTGGCGCAAGGCGCGTCTCTTGGATCGCCAGCCGCAAATCGCGGATCGGCGACGCAAACAAGTTGGACTCGCGAAAGGAACGTGACGCGGTAGACATGGGTCACAAGATGGTAATAAGGCGTTAGCAAACGGAGAGTTTGACGCGGTAGTCTATCACCGAACGGGGCACGCCTGATGCCAATTGTTGGTCGATTTAGTCGCGCCACAACCAGCGCAGTGCGTCGGGAAGATTTAGCGAGACCATTAATACCGAATCCAGCCGAGGTGGGTCCAGTAGTCAAATAACCAGGGGTGAGACCAGGGATTCAAGCTGTTGTACGTTGCGGAAAGAACACTTATGCCGAGTAACAGACCGGCAATTCGTCGCAGCCAGCGGGAATCCGCCATCGCATCCACGGCCGGCAGCAGACAGAGCAACCACAGCGGAATCAACCACAAGGTCCAACGAAAACAACACGACACGCCGCCGAAGTTTCGATCGTCGAGTGGACGCAGGAAAATGTAAAACGCCAGGCAAACGACGGTCAGAACAAGGGTCCCCAATGCCAACGCTTGTTGCGATGTGGTACC
>CAZFLF010000444.1:0-5946 GCA_964519825.1 uncultured Pirellulaceae bacterium
GTGCACTAAATTGCGGCGGCTGATCCTGCTTCCCAGCGACGACGTACGCGCCCGGTCAGGTTAGACCAGGCTTCGTGCAGATACTGGCGATCCGCGAGTGTGACCAACCAATTGTTCTCCCAGCCGCCGACCAAGAGTGCGGCGATGATGCCCAGCGCCGCCCAGCCACCCAAACACATCGAGAGTGGAATTGCCGCCGCCAGCAACACGCTTGAATCCCACCTCATGCCGCATTGGGCGGTGACCCACAGCAAGGATGCCAGAGCGATCGCGTTCGCAGCTGTCATCGCGACGACGACTCCCGATAACCCCCAGCTTGGCGCCAGCGCGAGATTGAGCGCCACGGCCGAGGCGAAACCTGCCAACAGCGGCAGGATTCCCGTCCGTGGCTTGTCCACGCAGATTAGATACTTGTTGGCAATGACGAGCAGACTGAACCACGAATACTGGACGAACCCCCACGGCATCAAATTCAACCCGTGATCGTACTTGCCCCGTAGGAGCCACGTGAACAGCAGCGGGCTGGCGATGTGAGTCAGTGCTGCGATGACGGTGAAGCCGAGCGCACAGAATTTGATCACGCTGTTCATGCGTTGCCGTAGTTGTTCATGACGGCCCAATTCCCAGTCCTGAATCAAATACGGTAACAAGCAGCCGGAGATTAGCGTGGCGACGCTGACGATCAGCACCGGC
This sequence comes from uncultured Pirellulaceae bacterium, assembly GCA_964519825.1. Taxonomy (GTDB): domain Bacteria; phylum Planctomycetota; class Planctomycetia; order Pirellulales; family Pirellulaceae; genus CAZFLF01. Next base: position 694 of record CAZFLF010000444.1, read on the forward strand.
AAGACCCGGCTGGCATAAAGTTGGCCGATCATGGCGTCGGCGATGGTGGGGGGCAGGTCGCGGCAATGTTTGAGCAGGAATTGGTCGGCACATTCAAACATGTTTGCCACTGCGTTGCCGCACCAAATCCAAACTGCCAGAGAACCCACTTTCCGCCACATCGTCGCTGGCGGTTCGGGCGTAACCGGCGCAGGCAGATCGCGCCAATGGCTGGCGACACATGCCAACCCAATCAAACCCGCGATTGCGGAAGCGGTTCCAAAGGCGGCCAACAACGCCTCTTCGCGGAACGGTGTCGCCACCAGTAGTACGACGGAGAGCACGGCAAATCCCAAGCTCTGAATCAAGTACATACGTGATACGATGCGATTGCGCCGCAGCGAAACCAGGAAGTCGATCAGGAAATTCATCACAATCACGGTGCCCAGCACGAGTCCGAGCAACGGAACGACAGCTGCCTGTTCCGCCTGGTTGTAGATCAATTTCGCAAACCACGCTGGTGCCATAATATGCAGGGTCACTGCGACGAGGACGAGCCCTATGGAAGCGATCGCCGTGCGACGCAGCATGGTTCGCAGTTGTCCTCGGTGTCGAAAATGTTCCGACAAGCGCCCGAATGAACCAGGCAATCCGAGAATGACAAACGGCGCCGCCCAGCCGATATAGTTGTTGGCCAGCGCCCAGCGTCCCAGTTCTTCGTCGCTGAGCATTCCACAGAACACAACGTTGCGGACCAAGCCAATCGCGCGCTGGGAAAGCATCACACCGATTAGTAGCATGACGCTGGATGAAAACGAGTCACCTCGTAGACGCAACGATTCAGCGCAATCGGTGTCCGAGGGTGGCGTGTGGTTTGTTGCGTTGCTCATTGGCGCGCTGAGGGTCGGAGTGGATCTGACGCAACGTATTCAAAGCGACGCCCGCCGGCGATGAGCCGCGGTTCAAATGTCAGCCAGTTCTTGAGCCGGGGAAAATGCGGGTCAGCGTGCAGTCGCTGCAAATGAAACGGATCGTCACCGGGGAAGTTATAGCCACCATAGGCCGAGCAAACGCCGGCGAACCCAGCCTCTTGTGCCAGTTGAAAAGCGTCGCGATTCAGATTTGCATGCTGGCCGAAAGGAAACGCGAAGTAACGGATCGGCTGGCCGAGCATTTCCTGCAAGTCGTGACGCGAGCCGATGATTTCGCTACGCAATACATCCGAATCGGTAATCGGCCCGAGGTCTCGGTGAGTTCGCGTGTGAGCGCCGATTTCGACTCCTGCCGCGACCAAAGACCGCAACTGGTTTACCGTATTCGGCGCTAGCGGAACTCCACGCGCGACGTCGTGTGGGAATGGCTCGCCGCGTAGGACAAACTGCGTTGAGACAAAATAAGTGAAGGGAATTCCCCGTGAAATCAACAGTGGCAACGCTCGCTGGCAGTTGTCGGCATAGCCATCATCAAACGTGATGCAGACGGCCGGGCGACGATTTTCCTGCTCGCGGATTCGCCGTTGCGCTTCCTCCAGGGAAATCACCTCAAAATTCCGCGTAAGCCAATCAACCTGCCGACCAAACTCGCTGTGCGAAATCGTCCACGGCGATGGCGATTCGTCAGCCACCCGGTGATAGAACAACACCGCGATCGGTTGTCTGCCGGCTAGACTCGCCAGCGAACTTCCCACGCGCCGTAGTGGCCAGGTGCCGAAGTAATATGCCGGCAGCAGCCACTGCTTCCATGATGAAATGGTGTTACTCTGCATGCTGCGACCCAAATTGAATAAGTTGCGAGTGGTCCGCCAACCGTAACCTCGTTTAACCGCAAGCCGCAGGCGTGCGCTTTGGGAGTGTGTTACGGCGCTCCGCGCCGCAACTCACGACGCGGAGCGGCGTGCCACACTAGAACGCGCACGCCTGCGGCTTGCGGTTAAACGAGAGAGCATCCGCTTAACTTTCGGTCACAAGCAACGAGAAGCAAACGGCTTTCAGCGCGTCCGAGATTCCTGGGACGTAGACGGAGTGAGTCGGCGGGCTGCAACCGAGCGTGTGGACACTTTGGCCATACAATCGCTGCCGTCGTTACGATCGTCTCGGCGCGTCCGCTCCCAGCTTGGGCTCGCCGTGGCTGCGCAAAAGTCCTGGCGATTGCCATCAAATGAACCGACCGGCCAATACCCAATGTCGGCTTGTCGTGTCGTATGCTTTTGCAGGGAAAGAAAGCAATTCCGCCGCATGCTTGACTCAACCGAAGCATGTCGCGGAAGGGACTGACGGGAGGCGCCCAATGCCACTTACTTTGAGCGGAATGGCGCTAGCCACCGGTGTCGTGGGGTCGATTTCCCACGCGAAAAACCGGCGGCTAGCGCCGTACCGCTCACTCGTCCAGTAACAAAGTAAGTGCCATTGGGGAGGCGCCGGCGGGTTCATTCCGTAGGCGGACAGAAGCGTGTCGGTTGCAGTCCGTCGAGGATCAACTGGGTCACGGCTTCTTCCGTTTGCAGGATCGTCCCGCCGGTTTGCTTTCTTGAACCGCCGCCAATTCGACATTGCCAGCCATTCGCGACTTTCCAGTCTTTACCAGGATCCCTTTGGGCCGTGCTGCTAATTGCCCTTACCGCCGTTGCGGCTGCCGTTATCTGGCTCACGCTCCTGGTGCGTGTGGTTGGAGTGTACGGGGGCTGTCTGATCCTCGTCGTGACTGCGAGTTGCTTCGGTTACGACTTCTACCACTTCAAGATCGGCCCGCTGCCGCTGAGCGCGGACCGCGTGATGGTGGGATTGCTGGTCGGGTGGTACGCACTTCAACGCGCCCGGCGGATGATTCCATCCAAGCCGCTGGACAAGGGGGACCTGCTTTTCGGCGCATTCCTGGCGATCCTTTCGATCAACACGCTGCTGCACGATTGGCGGTGGAGAGATTCCCAACCGCTGGCAAGCTTGTTGTTCCTGTATTGTTGTTCCGCGCCGGTGTACTGGCTGATGCGGGGATCCGCAGTGACGGATCGGCATGTCCGAATCCTGTTCGGGGTGTTGGCCCTGTTTGGCGTGTACCTTGGACTCACCGCGATTGCGGAAGGGACGCAAGTTTACGCCTGCGTCTTCCCGCGTTACATCGTGAACACGACGTTCACGCAATGGATGGGTCGAGCGCGCGGGCCGTTTCTTAATCCGACCACAAACGGCATGTACTTGAGCGCGTCGCTGTTCGCGTGGGTCATGGTTTGGCCGCGCGCTCGAGGCATGGGAAAAGTTGCGGTCCTCGGCGGAATAGCGATCGTTCTGCTGGGAATCTTCTACACGCTGACGCGCAGTTGTTGGTTGGGGGCGGCGGCAGGACTGGTGTTGATCGGGCTGGCTGCCATGCCGCGCGAAATGAAGATTCCAGCGGTCCTGATGGGCGGACTGGTCGCATTGCTGCTCCTGGCGATCGGCGATGACAATTTGCAATCGTTCAAACGGGACAAAAATGTCAGTCAGTTTCACATGGAACAATCCGCCAAGTTGCGTCCCGTTCTTGCGGCGGTCGCGTGGCGCGTCTTTCAGGACTATCCGGTGTTCGGGTGCGGATACGGTCAGTACAAGCGGGTCGATGTCAATTACCTGCGCGACCCAACCAGCGACCTGCCGCTGGAACAGGCCAAGAACTACGTGCAACATAACCTGTTCTTGGGCGTTCTGGTTGATACGGGATTGGTGGGATTGGCACTCTACCTGGCGGCGCTCGGGTGCTGGGGATGGCGCGGATGGCAACTGTGGCGGAACCCGCAATTGTCGCTGCGCGAGCGACAGCTGGGACTGTTGCTCGTGGCCGTGATGGCCCAATGGGCGCTAAACGGAATGTTCCACGACGTCGCTCTGGCACCGAACGCCAACCTGCTGCTGTTCCTATTGGCGGGGGTTACCGAGAGCGTGTGGATTTCACAGAAGGTGGCGGTGCGACCGGCGTCGGACCGGCGCCAGGCGAAGCTCTCAATGGGCCGCGAAATCGCCAGCGCTTGCTAGATTTGGTTCGATCGACAATCCCTCGGTAACGAGGGGTTTGAAGATCCGTCCACGACAGGATATCCTGCCGCCGTCGACTGGCCGTTAACCGAATGAGAAGTCCGATGGCAACCGTTTCTAGCGAAGAAATAGTCCGTGATCCGATTTCAGCATTTCCGTCGGCGACGGTGGCATGTTTCGACCCGACATGTGGCGAACTGCCACGGAGGTCGCTGGACGAAACACGAACGGTCCGCTTTCTAGAGCGGCTGGGCGAATTACAGGTGCCAGCAGTATTGATTGCTGCGTCCACTGGACATGGCCACCTTCGCACGGTCGAGGAACTGGAGGCTTGGTTCCGCTGTGTAGCTCGCGCCAATCTGGGCACCACCGTCAAAACCGCGCTTTTGCGGCCGGAGGACGGTGAGTCCGCGAACCAACGATTGATCGCTCTCCTCGGGGAGCTGGAGTTCCCAGTCGTATTTGTACGACCCGGCCGGGACTTGAAATCGACTGCTACCGACGCGGAAGTCGCCGCCAACATGCGACCGATTGTCACGGCCGGAGCCGCCCGCGGCCTGGCTGTCGGAGTTTATTCGATTCCGGACGTAAGCGGCCTGCCGCTGACTCCCGCGGCGACGGCAATGTTGCTGCATGGTCCGGGTGGTGATCGGCTCGTGGCGATCAAAGTGACGGAGGCGATCTACGACACGAGCACGCTACGCTTTCTAGAACATCCCGAGCTGCGGCATTTGAAGGTCGTGCAGGGTTGGGATCCGCATCTCGCCCGCGCCCTGCAAGATGGACCACGATTCGATCCTCTCAGCCGGCAGCGATGCGGCGTGACGTCGGGACCGATGTCGTTTGCGGTGTATCAGTATCTGCACCTGCTCGCCGCTGCGAATCGCCAGGATTGGACCGAGGTCGAAGCCAGCCAGTCCGCTGTCACGACACTGTTTCAAGCGATGCAGGACGATCCGCGCAAATTCGCCGATCTGCAGCGCGCGAAGTTTCTCATGGGACTGGGGCAGCCGTTGACCGGCACGGTATCCGACGATCAAGTTGGCCGGGTGTTCTCAGCGCTGCAACAACTGCCGCGAGCAGCGGATCGTGCTCGGCTAGCCCGCAGCCTCGACCTATTGGGCGACGGACCGTTTCATGATCGCCTGAGCCGCTGGAGTCGCGAAACATGAGCGATCAGACCACGACTGTGGCCGAATTGCGCGGCATCGTGCGAGCTTTTGTCGAGGAACGCGATTGGAGTCAGTTTCATTCGCCGAAGAATCTCAGC
>CAZFLF010000445.1:0-5945 GCA_964519825.1 uncultured Pirellulaceae bacterium
CTTCACGGTTTTTGACAGACTTCCGGTTCGTCGTGGAAGCCACTTTAGAGCGGCAGCCACTTGCTGACCTACAGCAACCTCTTCAGCGTTCCCAGCAGTGACTGCGCCTTCTCGATGCTCCCAACACGGTCAACGAGCTTCTTCGCCTCCAAGAGTTCCGACGCGGACAGAGTGTCACCGGTCTGATTCGCTGAACGAACCTTCTTCGGTCCCTTCCGCTTTGCCTTCATATTGAACTTGATCATGCTGACGTAGGTAGGTGAAGCGTCGATCCCTTTTGCGGTCAGTTCAGCCGAAAGTTCCTTCGGCGAAGCATTTGGGGAGTTCTTCAACGCGTCCCGGATTGCCTGGCTCTTGTTGATCTTGTCGGTGCTTTTTGTTGTCTTCTTTGCCATGTTCAGTGTGTACTCCAGTTGTGAGTCATAGAAGTCGACGATAGTAGAGTTATAGCTCGTGGCTGCCGGATCGGCGATGCCTACGAGTTCAAATTGCGACTTCGCGCAAATAGCCGAGGCGGCCTACACAACCGCTCGCTACAATGCCGGCATGGCGGGCGGCGAACAAAAGACGAAGCCCTGGCAGTTCACACTTCGCGGACTGGTCGCGATCACGCTGATTGTGGGCACGTCCCTTGCCTACTGGCAGGAACGACAACGTCGCCAGCAGCTGGCCGATCGCTTGGAGAAACGATTTCACTTACCACTTGTCAGCGTGTGGTCCCCGAGGCTTTCTGATAACTACAGTGCACGTGCTGACATTGCAGTCGCAGGAGAGGTTTATTGGCCTGAAAAACGAGAACTGCTTGGCGAACCGCGTATAACACTTCAGTTACTCAGGGCAGACAGTCTTCAAGTTGTACAAGAACTGCCGGCTAACGTGGCGTTTGATGAAGACAGACGGACATACTCATTCCATAACACACTTAAGCGACCACGAAACCCGCCATCACCACTTACGCCAGGCACCTATTTAATACGGGCCGAATGCTTTGATGGTGAGGTCTCAATCGCCACAGGAATTAATGCATTAAATGTTGTAAATCCGCCAGCAACTTCTGTCGGCAGCACGGAACCGAATGGGAAGTGATTCCGCGTGGTTCTACGCGTGACCTCTGGTTTCTGCCGCTTGATCCCTGGTTGCCTATGACACCACCGTCCACCGATCCACCTCCTTCTTGAACCGGTCGTCTTTCCGCATCGCCACGCCAAACGCATCTCGTACAATGCACCGCAGACCAACGATCCCCGTCCTTTTTGAACCGTCCCGGCTCGCTCGGTCGATGAGGCTCTGACCGCCGTGGTAGGATGGCCTTCCAAGGCCGTCCGGGGCAGATTGCGTAAATGAGCGACGGCCTTGGAAGGCCATCGTACGAGTTTCGAAACACAACCTAGTCGTCAGTGAACGATACTTCGCGCGGCGTGAGCTGCGGCGTTTGAGGTCGAATTGCTGAAGCCAATGCCCATGCTGTTGAAATCTGTAACTCCGTGGTTCGTATTGATCCTCGGATCGTTCCTCGCCACAACCGTTGCAGCCGAACCCAAAGGGCAAGAATTGGAACGGGTCTTCGCGGAAACGGTTCAGCCGTTCGTGAAATCCTATTGCCTGTCCTGCCACGACAAAGAGAAGCAGAAAGGGAAGCTCGACCTGAGCACTGACACGACGCCGGCCGCGGTCGCCAAGAACGAACGTCGGTGGGCGATCATGCTCGAGCGGCTTGAGACGGAAGAGATGCCGCCGGAGAAAGCGCCACGGCAGCCGACGGCAGAGGAACGCCGAGCAGTCAGCGATTGGATTCGAGCCTGGCGGAAACACGAAGCGCAGCGGAATGCCGGCGATCCGGGTCCAGTGTTGGCGCGGCGGCTGAGCAACGCGGAATACGACTATACCATTCGCGATCTGACCGGGGTCGACATCCGACCCACACGGGAATTCCCGATCGACCCGGCCAATGAGTCCGGTTTTGACAATTCGGGCGAATCGCTGGCGATGTCCCCCGACCTGGTGAAGAAATACCTGGCTGCGGCGCGGCTGGTCGCCGACCACATTGTGCTCAAGCCGCGAGGTTTCGTCTTTGCGCCGCATCCGACCGTTACCGACACGGACCGGGACAAATATTGCGTCAAAAGGATCATCGAATTCTACAATCGCCAACCGACCGACTTGGCCGACTACTTCCTGGCCGCTTGGCGATTCCAGCATCGCGGCGCGCTCGACAAACCCGATGCGACGCTGGCCGACTTTGCCGCGGAGAAGGGACTTAGCGCCAAGTATCTGGAGATGATTTGGTCGACCGTGACGGACTCGGAACAGGATACGGGGCCACTCGCCGAGCTGCGGAAGATGTGGCGCGAGTTACCGGCGCCCATCGGAAATCAGCCCGAGGCCGCTCGGCGTGGCTGCGAGCAGATGCGCGAAGTCGTAGTTCGGCTGCGGCAGGGCTTCAGTCCGGACATCAAGAATCTCACCGCGCCTGGGATTTCCAACGGCTCGCAATCCTTGGTGTTGTGGAAGAATCGGCAGTTCGCCGCGAACCGCCTGCGCTATGCCGGGCCGGTAACCACCGAAGCGAACGATGCCGCGTTGCGGCGCTTCTGCGAAGTTTTTCCCGACGCCTTCTACCTGGCGGAACGGGGTCGCATTTTTCTCGATGAAAACGAATCGGACAAAGGGCGGCTGCTCAGTGCCGGATTCCACCTCATGGTCGGCTATTTCCGCGACGACGAGCCGCTGCGTGAACTCCTGCTCGACGAACATGGCCGGCGCGAATTGGATGCTCTGTGGCAGGAGTTCCAGTTCATCACGTTTGCCCCCATGCGTCAGTACAAGGATTTCATTTTCTTTGAGCGTGCGGAACCGCCGAGGTTCATGGCCGAAGAGGAGTTCGACTTTGCGCGCTCGGAGGATAAGGACGCGACTTCGGCAAAGAAAGTGAATCAGCTTTCCGAGCTGTATTTGGCCAAGGCGCGAAAGAACGGCGGCTCGAGCGAAGCGATCAAGGCCGTCGAAGACTACTTCACGAACATCTCCGCCGAGATTCGTTGGGTCGAGCAAACCAGGCTGGCGGCTGAGCCGAGTCATCTCGCGGCACTCCAGGCCTTTGGCGAGCGCGCGTACCGGCGGCAACTGTCACCGTCATCGCGCGACGAGTTGTTGAGCTTCTACCGCTCCCTGCGCGAAAGCGGATTGGACCACGAAGAGTCGATCCGCGATGTCGTGGTCAGCGTGTTGATGTCCCCGCACTTTTGTTATCGCATTGATCCTCCGGAAATGGGAACCCATCGGCAACCCTTGTCAGATTACTCGTTGGCCAGTCGTTTGAGTTATTTCCTGTGGTCCAGCATGCCGGATCATGAACTGCTGGCCCACGCCGCGGCCGGCGACCTGCATAATCCCGAGATCCTGATCGCTCAGACACGTCGCATGCTGCGAGATGATCGCATTCGGGGGTTGGCCACGGAGTTTGGCGGCAACTGGCTCGACTTTCGCAGCTTCGAACAGCACAACAGCGTCGATCGTGAGCGATTCACGGAATTCACTAGCGAGCTTCGACAGGCCATGTTCGAAGAGCCGATCCGCTTTTTCGTGGACGTCGCTCGCCAGGACGGCTCGGTGCTCGATTTTCTTGACGGGGGATACACTTTTGTCAATCCGATCCTGGCCAAACACTACGGTATCCCAATCACCACAACCGAATCGAATGAGTGGGTGCGGGTTGACGACGCGGGACACTATGGACGTGGTGGTCTCCTGCCCATGTCGGTTTTTCTCACCAAGAACGCGCCCGGGTTACGCACCAGCCCGGTCAAACGTGGCTACTGGGTGATTCGTCGGCTGCTCGGCGAGCACATCGCGCCGCCACCGCAAGAAGTTCCGGAGTTACCTAAGGACGAGAAGCAACTCGGCGATCTCACGCTGCGGCAGCTCTTGGCCAGGCATCGTGAGAGCAAGAGTTGTGCGGGCTGTCACGAACACTTCGATGCGATCGGCTTGGTATTCGAAGGGTATGGCCCGATCGGCGAACGGCGTGACAAGGATCTGGGTGGTCGACTGATCGACTCTCAAGCAACTTTCCCGGACGGAAGCGTGGGGACCGGACTCGAGGGCCTACGTGATTACCTGCGCGAACATCGGCAGGAAGAGTTCATTGACAATCTGTCCCGCAAGCTGCTGGCCTATGCCCTCGGACGGAGCCTCCAAGTCTCGGACGACGCGACGCTGGGGGACATGCGAGCCAATCTCGTGGCCGAACAGTATCGCTTGCGAAGCCTGGTCGAAACGATCGTCACAAGTTCGCAGTTTCGTTTCCAACGAGGTCGGGACTACGATGTAGAGCCCATCGGAGGATTAGAACCATGACAGGCAAGCGTACTCAACTCAATCGCCGGACGGTTCTTCGCGGTGTTGGCGTTGCCATGGCCCTGCCCTGGATGGAATCGCTATCGGTTTGGGGTGCGGAATCAACGCCCGGCTCCAAAGCCAACTCCTGCCCGCGACGGTTCGCCGCCTTGTTCATGGGCAACGGTATCAGCCCGGACAATTGGTGGGCAAAAGGGTCTGGCGCAGAAATGGAATTGAGTAAGAGTCTGCAGCCGCTGGCGGCGCTGAAGACCAAAATCAACGTTATCACGGGCCTGTTTAACAAGCAGGCCACCGGCGTGGGCATTCATCCGGGCCAGACCGGCAACATCCTCTCGGGTGCTTCATTGCAAAAAGGGGCGGTGCTCAAAGGGGGCGTCACCATGGATCAGGTGCTCGCCAAGCATCTGGGGGAGGAGACCATTCAGTCCAGTCTGGTGTTAGGTTGCGAGCAACCGATTACTGGCTACCACGAGACGAACTTTTCCATGGCCTATAGCTCGCACATCTCTTGGCGCGATGCGACCGCGCCCGTTCCGATGGAGGTGTATCCGTCACTCGCCTTCGACAGCCTGTTCGATAATCAGGGGAGCAAGCGCACGCTGAGCATTTTGGACCGCGTCAAAGAACACGCGGCGCACCTGAGCCGGCAAATCAGCAGTAACGATCAAGCGAAGCTTGACGAGTACCTCAGCAGCGTGCGCGAAGTTGAGAAACGGATTGAACGAATGCGTGCCATCAAGGGGCGGGCGGACGAGAACGCTCAGAACCGCGGCCGCTCTGCGATCGCCATGGAACGTCCCGACAATGGCCTGCCGGAGGATATTCGCGAGCACATGCGACTCATGTGTGACGTGATCGCCTTCGCCTTCCAAACGGATAAGACCCGAGTCGCGTCGCTGCTGCTGTGTCGCGACTTGTCCGGCTTGTTCTACCCGTTCCTCGACGTGCGGTTAGCGCATCACCCCGCGTCACACGATGACGAATCCGACGAGTATGAGCGGGTTACTCGCTATTACTGCATCCAGTTGGGGTACCTCGCCAACCGCCTCGATGCGATGCGGGAAGGGGAGGGGACGGTCCTCGATAATTCGTGTCTGCTCTTCATTTCCAACATGTGGTCGGGGAGCAAGCACGACTCGAGCAGGGTTCCAGTCGTTTTGGCCGGCGGCCTGGGAGGTAGTTTGCCGACCGGGCGCGTTCTGGACTATGCGAAACAAGGAGACGACAACCGCAAGCTGTGTAGTCTGTACCTGTCCATCATGGACCGCATGGGCGTGAAACTCGATCGATTCGGTGACGCCGAAACGCGTCTGGGCGAGCTGTGAACCGGGCCCCTCACCCTAGTCGGCGCACGGGGTCGGGAGTTTTTTTTGCGGCGGAGGAATCGTTTAACCGCAAGCCGCAGGAGACTGCTGATTTACTCGCTGATAGTACGCTTAACTTCTTATTCTTTGGTCATGCTCAGTCGAAAACTACAACGCAAAATAAGGAGTTACGTTGGCTAGCAGGGACTAATTCAGTAGGCTCCGCAGGCGAGCGCGTTGAACAGTGATCGACTGCGCCCGAACGCGCTCGCCTGCGGCTTT
>CAZFLF010000446.1:0-5941 GCA_964519825.1 uncultured Pirellulaceae bacterium
ACTACCCGAAGGACGCGCAAGACCAACCGGCGACGAATCAGAAAGACCAAAAAGAAAAGGTGAAGGCCAGCGTGGCTACCGATGCAACTCCATCATGGTTGGAAAAGATCACCATGCCTGCTGTACTGGGCAGTCGCGACAACTTCGTCCATTTTCGCCCACAGTACGACAGAGCTGAAACTCAGAATGACGAGTCAAGTGAAAGTGACTTCAATAGTATTCCTTGGCATGCCACGCAGTTGGAGCATGATTGCCGAATGGCCGAGCAACAACGAATTGAAGTAGAGCTGCGGCGGCTGCAGGAAGAGGTTCGTCAGTTGCGCGAAATCCTCGAACAGAAAAAGTAGTTTTTTTTAAGCCTGGCAACATCGATTCAGCCGCCGCAAACAAACGACTCCGCCCTCTTCGCTCAAACCGGCGTTTTCGGTCGACGTTTTCATCAGCCCAGGCCAGGGTCCCTCCTAAACGGCCCGTGATCGCCGGGAAGTCAATGTGGACCCGCGTCAGACAGATTCGCCGATGGCGGACGGAGCAGTAGCGCAGCGAGACTCGCGCGAGAATAATCCCCCGTTTAACTGCACGTTGCGCAGGGGCAGCCCAAAGAATGTAGTGACGCGACAGTCGGTAATTCCCCGACAAAACCACCTTGCAATTGGCATATTAATTGCTTAATGCGTCTGCGACGGAGATGTCGTTTCGGCGTGTCCAAACACGGTTCGGTCCGTCCTTTAGGAGATTAAGGAGTCGGCCATGCGTGCTGAAATACTTGTTCTGCTTTTGTCAATCGCCGGTGTAGTCGGATGTGATCGAATGCAGGACGTGGGTGCTGAGAGAGTCCCTGTTACAGCGGTGGCTCCCGACAACACCGCGAAGAATGAACGCGATGTGGAGCCGAGTGCTAAGACTCCCATCGATCAAAATGAGAACAAAACAGATGTGAAAATTACCGCGGATATTCGAAAGCAAATTGTTAATACCGCCAATCTTTCCGTCAACGCTCAGAACGTCAAGGTCATCACTGCAGATGGCAAAGTGACTCTGCGAGGACCCGTTCGTTCCGACGTCGAACGGACCATCATCGTGAAGATCGCCACGGACGTGGCCGGTGAGGGAAACGTTGAGAATCAACTGGAAGTCGCGCCGGAATGACTAACGGAGATGGGAATAACCGTTTCGGCGAAATGAGCCATTAAATCGAGAACTCGAAAGTAGGAGATGAAACGATGTCCAATTGCGTGTACTGCATTGCGAAGAACGACGGTCAGGCGATTCGCATTGCTGGCCGATTGAGGAACATTGGAATTGCCCCTGGAGATATTTCGATCCTAGCACCCGACCCGGCTGCGACTCGGGACTTGGCACATGAAAACTCCACGAAAGCCCCTGAGGGAGCCGCGACGGGAGCCAGCGCCGGCGCGTTATTGGGAGGCGCTTTGGGTTGGTTAGCGGGAATTGGATCACTGGCTATTCCCGGTGTAGGGCCGCTTATTGCAGCGGGGCCGATCCTCGGCGCACTGTCGGGAATGGCGGTCGGCGGAACCATTGGAGGCGTAGGAGGCGCGCTCGCCGGTCTAGGTATTCCGGAATATGAAGCGCAGCAATATGAAGGGAAGCTGCGCAAGGGGGGCATCCTGATTTGCGTTCACACGGACAATTCCGATGAGCAACAGCGTGTTCGAGACATTCTGTCCGCGGAAAACGCCCAGGACATTTCGACGGGCAGTGAAGCTGCGGTGCCAAATCGGTAAGTAAGTGGATCGACACGAAGTCGGCTGACCTGCGAGTAATTCGCGCCACGTAAGGATTACAGCGTGCGGCGGCCAATGTGTTGATCCAGTGTGGCGCGACGCTTTGCGTCGTGAGTTGCGACGCGGAGCGTCGCACCACACTTTTAAAAAAAGCAACATTGGCGACGACGCCGAACCGTATTGTTCTGCCGACGATGGCCGAATAGTTATCCCACCACGAAAGGAAACAGTATGCCCACGCTATCTGATTTGAGAAGCCGCTTCAAAAGTGCCTCCAACGGCCATCTGAAACACTGCGACGCCGACGAATCCCTGGTTGCCGATGCTCGGGGATTCCTTCGTCCGGCGCAAATGGTGGAGGAGAAGTTGCGCTCGGTATTGCGGGCCGGTGAACAACAACGCCTACCAAGCGTCGGCACTAGGCCGCACGCTCAAGGGTAGTAAACACTTAGTTTTTTGTGGCGATTGACACTTCCACTCTGGACCGTTTCACACCGGACACGTTGAAACGTCCGGCCGCAAAGACGCTGGCAGAATCGGCCGTGTTGCGGGGCGAGCCGTATAGCATGGAGCATTTGGAGGCTCATGCTTGCTACTTGGCCAGCTCTTCGGTTCAGACGGCGGCGCCGAGTAAAGACCGACGATTTGCGGCACGATTTGAGCGGAACGTCGAATTCGTCAGGTCGACTTATGAAGAGACGTCCAAGGCGATTCTTAGCGGGCAGCCTTTAACAACCGATGCTGAATGGCTATTAGACAATTTCTATGTGGTGGAAGAGCAGTTACACGAAATTCGTGTTGATCTGCCGCATCGGTTTTATCGCGAACTTCCCAAACTGGTAACGGGTGATCCGCGAGTTTATGCGATCGCGTTGGAATTGATCATCCATACCGACAGCGCTTTGGATGAGGAGACGATCGTCCGCTTTGTCCGAGCGTTTCAGACGGTGACGCCGCTATCAATCGGAGAAACGTGGGCAGTACCGATCATGCTGCGCCTGGGTCTCGTGGAGAACCTGCGGCGATTAGCCATGCAGATGGTTGCAACTCGTCACTGCAGAGAGGAAGCCCAGCGGCTGCTGGCGGCGTGGCGCGACCCAGAAGCGTTCCCGGTGGATTTGGCATCGTTGGATGGCTGCGCCCCCCTCGTGCTGCAACTTCTGGATCAACTCCAAGAACGCGGAGGGGCCGCGAATGCCGGCTGGAAGCGACTGGAACAGCAGCTCACCGAGCACCATCTCTCTCATCACGATATCGCCCAAAGAGAGCACCAGCGTCAGGCTGCGGATCAGGTGTCGATCGGCAATGTGATCACAAGTATGCGCATGATTTCGGCGCTGGACTGGGTTGTATTTTTTGAGCGTACTAACCAAGCCGAACAAATCCTTCGACAGGACCCAGCCGAGATCTATCCACACATGGACTTTGAGAGCCGGAACCGCTACCGCGGAGTAGTGGAGGACTTGGCGAAACGCACGGCGTTGACTGATGTGGAGGTTGCCACGCTCGCTCTGACTCATACCCAGCAGGAATCCGCCGGCGAAGAGCCAACTTCTTGCGGACATGTCGGCTACTGGCTCGTCGGTGATGGACGCCAGGAGTTTGAGAGGGAACTTCGCTATCGACCGCCGGTTCGCGAGAGTGTGAGGCGATGGATGCTTCGCCATCCGCATGCGATCTATTTTGGCAGCATTTTGGTGATGACGGCGCTGCCACTCCTGACGCTCCTAGTGGCCTTGCGGAGTTTGGGAGCTGCCTGGCATGTGACCGCCCTGTTGGGCTGCCTCGCACTTTTACTGGCCAGCGAACTTGCAGTCGGCCTCACAAATCTATTCATCACGCGCTACTTTCCACCCAGGCTGTTGCCCAAACTGGAATTCAAAGAGGGAGTGCCGGCAGCTTACTCAACGTTCGTCGTCGTACCATCAATGCTGACTTCTCGGAACGAGGTGCAGGCGCTCCTGAATCGGTTGGAAAGCCACTACCTCGGCAATCCCGAACCAACACTCCGCTTTGCTCTCCTGACGGATTTAGTCGATTCGGACGAGAAACACCAACCAGCAGACGATGAGTTAGTCGCCCAAGCGGTGGACGGAATTCGTGCTTTGAATATGCGTTATGCGAATGGACCGCGTGGGCCGTTTTATCTTTTGCACCGCGAACGACTCTGGAATCCGGCTGAGCAATTGTGGATGGGGTGGGAGCGTAAGCGGGGAAAGTTGCTGGAGTTCAACCGCTGGCTTCGAGGCGCGTCGGACACTTCCTATGTCGTGCAAGAGGGGGACTCGTCTTGGATACAACGGACGGGTGGAGTGAAATTTGTCATTACGCTCGACGCCGATACTCAGTTGCCCTATGGCGTCGCCGGTCGACTGATTGGAACGCTCGCACACCCGCTGAATCGTCCTCGATTTAACCGCGATGAGCGGCGAGTTACTTCCGGCTACGCAGTTCTTCAGCCGCGGATCAGCGTCCATTTGGGGAGTGCCAATCGCACGTGGTTCTCGCGGATCTTTGCCAATAGTCCCGGTATTGATCCTTATACAACCGCTGCATCAGACGTGTATCAAGATTTATATGGCGAAGGGAGCTTCACAGGAAAAGGGATCTATGATTTGGAAGCATTTGAGCTGTCGATCGCTAATGCCTTCCCGGAGAATCGGATTCTCAGTCATGACTTGATCGAAGGATGTCATGCCCGGGTTGCCCTAGTTAGCGACATTGAGCTGATTGACAGTTTCCCGGCACGTTACGATGCGGACGCACGACGCCAGCAACGTTGGGTGCGTGGCGATTGGCAGATCCTGCCTTGGCTATTCCGTCGTGTTCCCACCGCCAGCGGTTCTACTACCAATTCTCTGACGCTCCTTTCTCGCTGGAAGATTCTGGACAACCTGCGGCGCAGCCTCGTCTACCCGGCAGCTGTGCTGTTTCTGCTGGTTGGCTGGTTGGCGTGGCCAGCGGCCGCTTGGCTCGTGACTTGTGCGGTAGTTGCGACCCTGGCGCTTCCAATTTTGTCCCCAGCCGCGTTAGCACTCAGCCGCAGGCCGCGGGACGTGGAATGGTCACATCATGCTCACGCGATTTTGGGCGATCTCGGAAAATCGTTGTTGCAGATGGTATTGATCATCGCATTTCTCCCGCATTACGCGGGTCTGTCTCTGGATGCGATTCTTCGGAGCCTGTTCCGGATGCTGGTCAGTCGCCGAAATCTCCTGGAATGGGAAACAGCCGCAGCCGCAGAACGCCGACTAAGCCAGAGCCGCTGGTCGACGGTGCGCCAGATGTGGTATGTCCCAGCAGTGTCCGTGGCTACTGCAGTTCTTCTTGAACCGTCGGCCCGCGCCGCCGCTGCGCCGTTCCTCATTGCCTGGTTCATCGCTCCGGGAATAGCACACTGGGTCAGCCTCCCGATTCGTCCGCGAGAGGGGGGCCTATCGGCGATGCAGCAGCAATGGCTGCGTCACACGGCCCGCAAGATGTGGACTTTCTTCGAAACGTATGTGGGACCAGAAGGGCATTGGCTCCCCCCCGACAATTTACAGGAATACCCGGCGGAGAAGGTAGCTTATCGCGTCTCGCCGACGAACGAGGGCTTGTTTTTGGTGTCCGCGCTGGTGGCACGTGATTTCGGGTTTATCGGACTACACGGGCTGGTGGAGTTGTGGGAGCAGAATCTCGCGAGCTGGCAGCAACTTGATCGACTACAGGGTCATTTTTACAACTGGTACGACACCCTCAGCTTGAAGCCTCTGCTTCCACGGTACGTGTCGACCGTTGACAGCGGCAACCTTCTGGCCTGCTTGTTGACGCTGCGACAGGGAATTATCGAGCTGCGATCCGATCCCATCTTTGCTCGTGAGCTCGGGCAAGGACTTTCCGACACGATCGCTGTCGCGGAGGAAGCGTGTGAGCACCTTCACCCGCGCGGAGCGAGGTTTGTCAGTCGGCCACTGGATGATCTGACAGAAGCGATCGCAGCTTTGGGACGCCGCGGCCAGGAGTCTCCGAGCGATGCGCTCGCTTGGTGCGCCTTGCTCCCTGCGCTACGACTGGAATCCGAGTTGCTGTCGCAGCGCCTGGAGAACCTTCAATCCTCGCGCGAGTTTCCCGCGACCGACGTTGCCCCGAAAGTGCAAAGTCTCGTTCGCTGGATTGCGAGCATGCACGACGATGCGAGGGCATTGTTTTCC
>CAZFLF010000447.1:0-5927 GCA_964519825.1 uncultured Pirellulaceae bacterium
GGTTTTGATGTGGCGTTTCATTGCCATCCCGACCCCGGCCCGCCCGGAAATTACTTCTCGCCCTACGACGTCCAATCTGACGGTCTGCCGCGTGACAGGATGCGAGTTGGCACGATCACCGACGGGCCGGCTGGCGAGTACATCGTCGATCGCCTGGCGGACGAGGCAGTGAAGTTTATCGAATCGAATCCCGACCGCCCGTTCTTTCTCAACTTGTGGAACTACGGCGTGCACGGTCCGTGGGGACACAAGCCGGCCTACACCCAAGCGTTCGTGTCGAAAAAGGACCCGCGCGGCTCGCAGGGCAATCCGATCATGGGCTCGATGCTCCGGAGCGTCGATGAGTGTCTGGGGCGCGTGCTCGATACGGTCGATCGGCTCGGACTGGCCGACAACACGATCATCGTGTTCAACTCCGATAACGGTGGCAATACGCACAGCAACACCGGCGCAGACGCAAGGAAAAAAAACAAGAAGGCCGACGATCCGTTGCTGGCCGACTGGCGCAAGTGGGCTGGGACGCAGCCGCCGACCAACAACGCGCCGCTGCGCGATGGGAAGGGGACGCTGTACGAAGGAGGCACGCGCGTGCCGTTAATGTGGTCTTGGTCCGGCCGGATCCAGGCGAGTACGACCAGCGATGCGGTCGTCGGACACATTGACTTGTACCCGACTCTGCTGGATTTGCTCGGCCTGCCGCGTCCAGCTTCGCAAAAACTCGACGGAGTCAGTTACGCGACCGTGTTGCGGCAGACGGGCACGCTCGACCGCAAGGCATTCTTCAACTACTTCCCGCACGCCGGTGTCGGGCGCGCCGGCGGCGTATGGGTGCGTTCGGGCGACTGGAAGCTCATTCGTTGGTTCGGTGTGCCCGCTGACAGTGAGACTCGCCACGAACTTTTCAATCTCCGTGACGATCTTGGCGAGTCGAAGAATCTCGCCGCCGCGCAGCCCGCGCGGGTGAAGCAACTCGGCGCACTCATTGACGGCTTCCTGGCCGACACCGGCGCGTCCTATCCCCGACCGAATCCCGCGTACAAACCCACGGCGAGCGCCGCTGCGATGCCCGCCGATTCGTATCTTGCAGAATGCCGCAAGACTCGCTCTCACCTTTGGAGGCCGTCGCGACAATGAGCATACTTCGCAGGAGGCCTGCTTTTCTGGCGGCATACGTCGCGTGCATCTGCTTTGTAACCTTTACTCGAGCGGCCGACTCGCCCAAGCAGCCCAACATCCTGATCGTCATGACAGACGACCAGGGGTTGGGGGATTTTTCATTCACCGGCAATCCTGTGCTGAAGACGCCGAACCTCGATGTCTTCGCTCGGCAGTCGGTGCGTCTGAACGACTTCCATGTCTGCCCGATGTGCAGCCCGACCCGCGGCCAACTACTCACGGGCCTGGCCGCGCTGCGAAACGGCGCGACGTCGGTCACGGCAGGGCGGACGTTTCTTCGCCCCGGTCTGCCGACGATGGCCGAGGTATTCGCCAACGCTGGATATCGCACCGGCATCTTCGGCAAATGGCATCTTGGCGACTCCTACCCGCACCGTCCGATCGACAAGGGTTTCCACGAAAGCGTGTATCACCTTGGTTGGGGACAACTGCACTCCACTCCCGAATTCGATTGGCCGCTGATCGATGGCCGATACTTCCACAACGGTGTTGAGAAGCGGTACAAAGGGCACTGCACCGACTTGTGGTTCGATTCTGCGATGGCATGGATGAAGGAGCGCAAGGAGAAGAACGAGCCGTTTCTCTGCTATCTGCCGACGAATGCCCCGCACGCTCCGCACATCGACCTGGACGAATACGTCAAACCGTATCAGGCCAAGGGACCGGCTGGGTTTTTCGGGATGATCGCCCACATCGACAAGCGGTTCGGCGATCTCGACCGCTTCCTAACCGAGGAGAAAATCCGAGACAACACCATCGTCATCTTCATGACCGACAACGGCGGCACCGCCGGAGTGAGCACGTTCAACGCGGGCCTCCGAGCGGGCAAGACAACCTACTACGATGGCGGACATCGCGTTCCATGCTGGATTCGTTGGCCAAACGGGAAACTCGGCGAACCTCGCGACATCAGCATCCCTACCCAAAACACCGACCTGCTTCCCACGTTGTGCGACCTGTGTGGCATTCCGCAGCCGACGCGCGAGTTGGCTGACGATCTGTACCGCGGAATCAGCCTCGCCTCGATACTGCGTGGTACTCACCGCGAATCGTCCGAGCGCCAGCTCGTCGTGCAATACGGACAGACACCTAAGAAGTTTGATTCGTGTGTCATCTGGGGGAAATGGCGGCTCGTGAAGGGGATCGAACTCTACGATATTGAGGCCGATCGCGCCCAGAAGATCGATGTGGCCGACATGCACCCGGCAGTCGTGAAAACGATGCGCGACTTTTACGAACGGTGGTGGAGCGGGTTGGAGCCGAATCTGAACGACTTCGTTCCGATCAGTATTGGCGCACAGCAGCAGCCTGTGGTGGAGCTAACCAGCGGCGACTGGGAAGGGATTTATGCGGATAACTCCGGGTACGTGCGCGAGGCGGCGGGCGGGCCGACCGGTGGCCACTGGCACGTCCTCGTCGAGCGTCCTGGTGACTACGAATTCACCCTCCGTCGCTGGCCCGAACAGACGAAGGCCGCGCTCGGCGAACGATATGAGCCATCAGCGAAATCTCCCGCGAATAAACCGAATACGAAGACGGTTGGCTTCCCAACGATCGCGCGGACCAAACTCGAAATCGCCGGCAAGAAGGCTGAAGTACCGGCCAATCCCAGGGAGACGGCCGCGACGATCGTGGTCGCAAATCTCCCGCAGGGCAAGACTACTTTGAAGGCCTGGTTCACCGACGCCGACGGCAACGATCTGTGCGGTGCGTTTTTCGTTACCGTCGTGAGAGCGTCCGGGAACTGAGAAGATCATGCAGCGCATCTCTGAGTTGCGAGAACTGAAACTCGAATTGCTCTTGCTGTAGCCGCTTCGAGACGACGTACCGGCCATAGAGTGCGAGTTCCGGGTCGGTACGTAGAAAGAATCGCGCTCCCAGCCGAACCATCCACGAAAATGCTGGGAGCCCGATGGGCATGCCGATGGCGCGACGCAGCTCGCGCATGAAGACTTGTTGTGAGACCGACATCTTTGCTCCGGCTCGATATCGCGAGACAAAGTAGTTCAACAGGTGCCAAGGTGAACCACTCGCCGGTTGTTGCGACCTACCTGGATGATGTGCGTTGCCGCGAGAAGGGAATCACAAAGCCCAAACGCACCGCAGAGGCGCGGAGATCGCAGAGTCTTACGACAGAATCGGTGCCCATTGCATTTATTACAGGATCCTGATGCACGACGGGCTCGGAATGGAGATTGGCTGACCAATGCGGGTTAAGCCACCCGTTTGCGGATCGATCCGAAACACGACGACGTTGTTGCCGGGCATGTTGGCACACAGTAACAACTCACCGCCTGGCGTGATCGCCAGATTCTGCGGACCGTTGCCCAGGCTCGGTTCAATCGCCGCAAGGGTCAGCCGACCGTCCTCGCCAATTCGATATGCGGCGATGCTGTCGTGGCCTCGGTTCGTGCCATACAAAAAGCGACCGCTCGGCGTGATCTTCAGATCGGCACAATAGCTCTTGCCTGTGTAGAGGCTCGCGATTGTACCGAGCGCGTGGCGCTCCTCCCAGGGTCGTCACGCTGTCTCCGTCGTGACGTGGCTTGGCACTCAATGGGACGAATGGGACTCATAGGTCCTATACGCCTTATGGGTCGCATACGTCCTATGGAATTCCAGAGCTAGGTCACGACGGAGCGTAACGGCTATAGTTTGCGAACACCCTAGGTCCATCTTATGAAGCAACCCATTTATCGCGCCGGTATCATCGGACTTGGCTTCATTGGTGGCGGGGATCAAGTTTCGGGCGATCGGCTGGGGCAACAGCTGGCCAATTTGGATGGGAATCATCGCCAGGCATATTCGAACCATCCTCGCGTCCGGCTGGTCGCGGGCAGCAGCCGGGATGCTGGACGGCGTGAGCGGTTCGAGCAGCGAACGGATGCGCGGACCTTCGACGATTGGAGGCAGATGCTCACGTCTCAGTCGCTCGACATTGTCAGCGTCGCTTCCTTCGCACCGGGCCACGCGGAACTGGTCGAGGCGTGTGCGCGGAGCGGCGTGAGGGCGATCTTTTGTGAGAAACCGATCGCCACGCGGCTGGCCGATGCCGAACGAATGGTCGCAGCAGCTCAGCAGGCGGGGAGTCTGTTGGTGATCAATCACAATCGGCGGTTTCATCCGCACTATCGCGAGTTGGCCAAACGCGTGCGAGCGGGTGAGTTGGGAGATCTGACAGGCGCCTGGCTCAATTGGGGCACCGGACGGCTGGGAAATGTGGGGACGCATTTCGTCGACGCGATACTTATGCTGACCGGTTGCATGGTTCAAAGTGTCTCGGCCACGTTAGACGCTGCCCGACGGCCCGACTGTCGAGGTCCGGAGTTTCGGGATCCCGGCGGTTGGGCGATGCTTCGTCTGGATAATGGCGTCATGGTCCACGTTCATGCTCCCGATTACTCGAACTCGCCGGCGGAAGTAATCCTACACGGCACGCTTGGTCGTGCTGTGTGCAGCAGTGGCTCGGTGACAATTGAAACTTGGCAGGGAAGCCGTGATACACTGCCGAGTGTGCCGCGCGATTACGGCTCCTCGATGGATCAAGCGGTGCGTGAAATCGTGGCTTGGTTGGATGATGGGACTCCGGTGAGTTGTTCCGCCGACGAATCGCTACGCACGCTGGAAGTGATCGTCGCCTGCCATGCTTCCCATGCTCGCAATGCTGCGTGGACCGACTTGCCGCTGACTGGATCCGACCGCGAACGAGAGGTACTTAGCGGGTAGCTGTCGCAAGAAATGGATACATCGGCGACGGCGAACGCAACATGGCAGCCAACCCAATCAGTTAAGGACTCGACGGATGACTTCATTGACTCGGTCGCACTGCATTCTTTGGATCGTCCTCTCGATGTGCGTGGGGACTCGCGCTTCACTGGCTCAGAGCAAGGACACGTCCGTTCCGGCGGTGACGCTGACGAGCGGACAGGCGCAACTCTTCGTCGATGACTATCTGATCGCCCTACAGACCAATCTTCATCGCACGCTGCGGCAGCCGAAGAAGGATCACGGCGGAAATGAACCGGTGATCGCGATCGACGATGAATTTGGTGACACCAAGTCCACGCTCGAAGCCAATGGAACGATTCTCTATGACCCAAAACGGAAGAAGTGGGTGATGTTTACGCTGGCCTTTTCCTCGAACTGGCCGGGACAGTCGGCGGACCGAGTGCGGATGTATCGATTCACCTCGTCGGATGCCATGAGCTGGGTGAAAGGGGACGATGGCAGGCCGCAACGAATCGCGATCGATCTTCACGATCCGAAGAGCAATACCAGCGCGACGAACATCGACTTGTTTTCTTGCATTTACGACGAGAAGGATCCCCAGAATCCTTACAAAGGCTGGCTCTTTTTCGCGAACTGGGGCGAAGGGCGCGAAGGAACGTACTACGTGCAGTCGCCAGATGGGATTCACTGGCAACGCGGTCCACAGGTGCTTATCGCCGGCTCACAGACGATCCAACAAGAGGGCCGCACGATGAACGGCACGGGCGACGTCACGACCATTTATCACGATCGGGAAGGGGATCGTTTTCTCGGTTGTCTCCGGTGGGCAAGCGCTACGGATGTCGAGAATACGAATCGCCTGCGTTCGCGCGGGTTTGTCTTCACCGATCGGCTCGACCGCCAGATCGATCTCAAGCAAGTCACGCGGTTGAGCCTCATACCGGAAGGCGCCGAACGAAACGGCGACATGCCGACGGACGAATACTATTCTTCGACCGCGTGGCGCTACGGCTCTCTGTGGC
>CAZFLF010000448.1:0-5921 GCA_964519825.1 uncultured Pirellulaceae bacterium
AATGTGCTCACGACCAAACTAGCACGTGGGATCGGAGGCATCATCGCCGTCGATCACGCGGGGAATATCGTGATGAAGTTCAATACCGAAGGCATGGCCCGCGCTGCAACGGACAGCACCGGGCGTCACGAAGTGAAATTTGGTCCGTAGGAAAGGGGTCGGGAGGGTCGGGAGGGTCGGGAGTCTTTTCTGGCCGCGTCGAATCGGTCGTGCAATTGTGAGGAGTAGTCGGCGGCCAGAAAAAGACTCCCGACCTCGCGCAAGTATCTATGAGTGTGCCTACTAGGTAGAAAATAGGCGTTTATCTCGGCAATACCATACTTCACTCGTCGCGTAGCTGAGCAGCGAACGGCACACGCTTGCTCGGTTTCCACTACACAATTACACGCTAGGAGGGAGCAGTGGCTTTTCTGTCGGTGCGGCGGAGCTCCCAGTGGAGGTAGCCGCACAACGTAGAGCATCGCCGCCGCCGTGCTACTACCGTGCGGCTGCCTATGCGACAGTTATCAATGGCCCCTGTGGCCTCGTTATTTGCCCTCAGTGCCACCTTTCATCATGAAGATGGTGAAATGGATCGTCTTGATCCCGTACTACAAATTTATGGCCATTTAAATGCGAATGAACTCACAACGTCATGGCAGAACCAAAACGATGCCTAATAGAACGATCCTGAAGTCCGCATGCCGAGTGATAGCCGTAGCAGCGTCGAGATTGATGTCATCCCGTCGCAACGCCAGTGGTTCGCTAATCCGCCAACCGGTCATGTGGTTGAACACTAACAATGCCTGCCACCAATCGGCGGCCGGATAGGGGATACCAGCTGGCTTCTCGGCCGAGCTGCACGCGTTTTAGATAGCGGCAAAGTGCTCTGGAGTGACGTAACGCGGCAGCTTCTCGGAAGTGGGATCGTTGTTTGGATTGTTTATCTATTTGGATGGATGTTTTTTTGAATTGGTGGACGGGAATGAGGAGCGGGCGCGCTTCCACGATCCATAGCCCCCTCAAAAAAACTGCCGTTTGAGCCTTTCTCGCGTCCCAGCTCAACTTTGCAGTTGCGCATGACGCCTATAAATTGGTCGGCGTTCCGCACCTGCGTTCCCCCAAGAAAAAGCCGTCTGAGATGCGGCAGGGCAGTGAGATGCCGTAGTCCGTCCTGCGTGATCGAGGTCCCCCGCAAGTCAAGTTCTTCTAGATTCTCGACTCCATGAAGATGTTCGAGCCCTTTGTCGGTTATCGCGTGTTGACCGTCCCCAATCCAGAGCCCTTTCAGTTGCTTCATGTCGCGGAGATAGGAAAGTCCTACATCCGAAAAGCGGTTTCCCTCCAACGCCAATCCCTTAAGGTCCGGGAGACTTGCGAAGGTTTTCAATGAGTCGTCGCCAATCTGCGAATTACTCAGATGAATGTATTGCAGTCGTTTCAGTTTACGAAGGTGAGCAGTTCCGCGATTCGTGACGCCTGTCGCATCCCACATATAGAGGTGTTCTAAATGCCTCAACGCGGTTATGTCGCACAATCCGTCATCGCTTACCTGATTTCCGCACAAGAGCAGGGTTCGCAGGTTCGTTAGCTTGCCGACTCCGTGCAAAACCTTGTCGCTTCCTGCAACGGTGTTATTCCGACCGCGGACTTGGTCGTCGTACACAAGGTTGACGCGTGCAACCTCATGAAAGAAATCGTCTCCCAGATGGTATCGCAACCAGACGGGTATCCAGGATGTACCGTCCAGCCAAACTTCGCCGGTCGACGAAACCTCGTAGTCATACTGCACAGTGCCGCCATACCGCTGAATCATGGCGACAGCAGTACGCTGCTGCACGACTGCACGGAGATACATCCCTAACCCGACGGCTCCAAGGACGGACACGGCGAAGAACGTCCGCAAACTGAACCGCAACCGCACTCGCTTACATTGGAAAGTATGTTCAGAGGCTGACATCACCTTCGCTTACTCCTCAACGAGCGAAACGAGTTGGACTTTGAGTTCCCGTGTCGTGCCGTCGCCCAGTCGGAAGTAGACCGTGGTGTCGGCTGTGGTCGGGGATGTGCTTGCCGGTGCGACATTGAACGCGACAAGGCGTCCGTGGTTTTTCGTAATCGGTTGGACATCAATTCGTTCCTTATCGTAATGGTCGACCTCCGCCCAACCTTCGCCAGATCGAAATAGAACTACGACCCGCGAACCCTTCGGCAGTGCCGCCGTTCCTGTTGTGAGCCGGAGCGTCGGCGGTACGACCGTCACGCCGTCCACGACATTGACGTGGAACACGCCACCCTGCGGGGAATTCGCTTCATCCCGCGTTGCAAGTGTAAATTGAATTGTATGGCGACCCAAGTCAAGCGACCGTCGCGTGAGTGTGAATCGGTACGCGCGCTGCAAAAGTGCCGAGTCACCCAAAGGTAGTTCATCAACCACTTTGTCAATGACTCGCAATGGTTCTACGGGCGAGCAACGGAGTTCTTGAATCCAGGGCTCGCTGTCGGCCTTCTCAATCGTCTTGACCACGAATTCGTGGGCTGAACTTTCGCCGTCCACGAACGTCAGACTCGCGGAATGAGTCTCTGTCATTAACATTGGCGGATCGATCCGGACGCGGAGCGCCACATCGAATCTTGCAACCGGACCTCGATCTTTAGCCAGCAAGCTGACTTGGCGCTGCGTCGCGCCGGCCAACGGCGCACTGAGCCGGAAGCTGACGCGTGCCTCTTCACCGGGGGCTAATTCCGGCGGTGGTGGCTGCGTCTGCTGGCATCCACAACTGAGGTCCAATTGAAGGCCACGAATCACAGCAGCGGTGTTGTTGCGAATCAAATAGTTGAATTCGACGAACGACAAGCTGTCGCACTCGATCTCATCGCCAGCGGAAAGAGGTGGCTGCAAACGGACGGCGACGATGTCGCGAACGGGTTGCATGGGGGTGCCACGGATGTAAATCGCAATGCCAATTCCGACCCCAAAAAGCCCAAGTGTTGCGAACAGAAATAACGGCGGCCAACGCATGTTACGGAGTTCCCGTCTTCGAGTTACGATTTCGACGCGCCGTCCGAAAAGACAAATAAACACTCGCCACGGCGAGAAGGAGTCCGCTGCTCACCAGGACTCCGGACAACCAGGGCGTGGCACGAATGGAAAACGGAAGGTCGCGGGGTGAGGTTACGACATAGAGTCCATCGCCGTCCCAGAACCGGGGAAGAACCGTCGTCGGAACCAACACAGGTGCATTCGGATAGTCGAGAATCTGAACCGACTTACCGAACCGTCCATAGAACACAACGAAGTGATCTGCCTGAGTTGCGTCCGCGTGACGCTTTATAAAAGCGATGAACGGGAGATGTTCGAGATTCGGCGCAGTAGGATCAAGCTGAACCAAACGGGTTGTTAACCCCAGGTGCTTCGCCGCCGCGGCAACTTCTTTCAGCGAATGAACACCGTTGAGTCGACCGCCAAACGCAACGGACAAATCACTGTCCACGATTTCGCAGTCCAACAAGTTGGAGGCAAGTGCAAGCGAATGCGGACCGCAAGCGATTTCCTCCTCTCCGGCAAGGCCGAAGTCGCTAGGCTGCAATGCGACAATAAGGGTAATAATTAAGCAACGATTGGCAGCGGCGTTCATCACTCGTTGTCGCTACAACCGTACCAAAGCGTGTTGCAGTTGTTGTCCTTGCTGGTCCAATCACAACCCCAACCGGGTGGTGGAGAGCCGGGCGGAACGGCGTTGCACTGAAAGTAATCACATCTCCAGATATGGCCGCCTTGACCGCAGTTAATTGTGTCTTCCGTACAAGTTATTGATTGCCGGTACATGCACAAGTAATCCGTGATTCAAGTCGTTGGAGGAGCGGGAACCACGTTCTCACAGAAATCGTATACCTGGATGCCTATGCCTGCAGGACAGCCACAGGGGCTGGGCGCGAAGGTCCGCGGCGTGGGAAAACAATACTGGTTTAATCCAGCACCTGCGCCGGTGGGGAACACTAATGTTTGGACGCCCACCAACGACGCGAGGACCGCCGTCATCGTCGATAATCCGAAAAGTGTTGTCGCTGTTCTCTTCATGGTCATTCTCCATATAACATAAAGGTACAATCCGGAGCATGTGCTAGGCCGAGCGTTTCGCCATCCAAAGGGCGATGGACAGTAATCCAATGGAACCGACGATCAGGGCGAGCGGCACCAAGAGCCAAGTAAATTGTGATGATACGGACCCAGCCGGTGCTGTGGCTGGAAAACTAGTAGCGGCTCGAGCACGGATCTTCTGCTCAATCTCAAGCCGGTCGCCTGCGTGTTCGACGCGGTAGATGCGCCCTGCACGCATGTCCGTAACTCTGGCACCCACTTCGAGAGTAGGCAGTTCAAAGCGTTTCGGGTCCAATTCATCGTTGACGCTGAGTTCCGTGACGACCCAACGCTGACGGGAGTCAGGTGGATGTTCCTCGAATAACACCATCGTCCCATACTTTGGAAACCATCGTCCATTATCAGCCTGTTGGTACTCCTTTACGGTAAATTCCCATCCCGGCGAAAGCTTGGATCGCGGAGTGAGCAATCGCCGAACTAAGTAGTCGTACTCCGGATCCAACCACAAACTGTGTGCAAGTTCGCCTCCGGTCAAATGGACGCACGGGTGGCCGTCGATCTCGTCAATTCCTTCAACTTTCATCCACGACCACTCCCGCAGCGCGTCTGCTAGCCACAACGCGCTCGACGAGAAGTACATGCCTGTGAAGGGAGTCCGTGTCTTTGGGGAAGCCGGCACCCCTCCGCTTAACCCCTTGATCTCCATTGATTGGAGAATTCCAGCTTCATAACGAGCTGCGAAAATTATGTCCTTGGGACCGTTAAAAACTTCCAAAGAGCGGAATTGATCATAACATTGATCATAACTATGTTCGTAAAGATCAAGTCCGTGGTCCGCCGAGATCCACTCTGCCTGGCCGAATGTTCTGTAGACAGTATCCTCGTCAGCCGATGCATTGTCAGTCTGGACGGGTTCTTGAAACTTCCAAACCACACGCACGTTTGCAAAAGCTTTCTTCCAGTCGGCAAGAGCGCTGATGATCTCTTGCATCTCCGGCAATTCGTCAGCGTGGGTAAGGGGTGAAAAGGCGAAGAAGCCGAGCACGATTGCAAGAAGAGATCGGACCACTACCCGGCTAGGTGCGATTCCCAAATTAATAAAGTGCCCCATCGCGAATCGCCTTTCTCACGCGGTAACCTACCAAATTAATTGTGGCGAGTCCACACTTTTATGAAATGAGGGTGGCATGCGATTTGATCGAATCAAGTAACTTTCTGAGACGTCGGAGACGTCTAAGATTCGCTTTAGCGATGCACAATGAGTTGGCTGCATCGCAAAGACTATCGATCACAAGCGCTCATTCTCACGGGGAGTCAGGAATCTCAAGCGGCGAATGAAAGTGTCCTCTGCGTGCCCAAAGTTCTGCCCG
Source organism: uncultured Pirellulaceae bacterium (assembly GCA_964519825.1). Classification (GTDB taxonomy): domain Bacteria; phylum Planctomycetota; class Planctomycetia; order Pirellulales; family Pirellulaceae; genus CAZFLF01. The sequence goes on from CAZFLF010000448.1 coordinate 5,452, forward strand.
GCTGGGACGGCCGCGGGCTGTTGTGACGCCTGCCGTCGTCCCCACCGACGTCCCTCGATCGCTCATCCGTTTCGAGCGGATGATGCGACAGGTCAAACACTATTTTGTCGTAATCGAGTCCATTTGACCGGATACTCATCCCGCCGTGATGCAATTTCATTGGCACTAGCGGAAGCAGCCGCGATTCACCGGTGCGGCGAACCGTGTGATATGGGTAGATCATTACACAACGTTGGACCCACCGACGAAATAGGCGTCTGATTGTGGCACGCTATGCATGAGCGGATCGGCGACTCCGTTGCGACGGGCCGCGGCACGGGCTGCTTTGAGTGATAAATCGTGGCCGACGACAGCATAGGTCTCGGGATCGAGGGCCACCCACTCGCCGCGATACTGGCTCTCATCAAGGGAAATGAAGGGGTCAGGGTGCGTCGGCGTTTAAGCCGGAGGAGAGTTGCGAATGAAAGAGT
>CAZFLF010000449.1:0-5914 GCA_964519825.1 uncultured Pirellulaceae bacterium
GGAGCCTCGCCCTCCCGAATGACATCCCTCATTCCACAATTGACAATGCACTAGTGTCCCGTCAGAGATGATTGGAAGGGTTCGGCAGGAAGGCGGCTCCTACTGAACCGCGAGACGGCAACGCTTGCACCAGCGGCTCGGCAGGAGCCTCCCGCCCGTCAACTCAGGTTTGACGCGGCACGAGCTTTAGGGTTGATCAGCGCTTTTCGGGAGCGGGGCGAACAAAAGAACCGCGGCCCACAGGCCACGGCTTCGTTTGCGACGCCGGTGCTTGGATCGACCTAGTCAGACGGTACAAGCTCGTTGTCAATCATTTGTAGTAGTTTGGAAATGCAGAGCTTATTCATGCTGGTGTGCCGAACATGGGCCTCCGCCTTGAGAGATTCGTGCAGACTCTTGGGAAGCCGAACGGTAATCACGCGGGTCGGTTCGATTTCAATGTTCGGATCCTCTTTTCGCTCGCGTAGCTTTGCCAGCATCTGCTGAATCTGGCCGTACTCAGGCGCCTGTTCGAAAGCCAACATCTCGGCTGGTTTGGGAAACAGTTTGTGGATCACGCCATCGACACCGAGAATCTCACGAAAAAAAGTAACCCAGTCGGGAGTTTGTTGAAACAGTTCCGCGGCATGACGGAGGACGGTTTGAGTTCGCTCTCCATCCTCGGCAGGTGACGGTTCGCTTCTGTCCGTAATCGGGAATTGCATTGTGCCGGTCATAACGGTTCCTTCCTAATAACACGATTTCTGCAGTTTCACGCATAGGCTCGCCGACACGATGGCAGCGAACTGTCGACATCCTTTGCATGGAGTCAAGCGTTGCTAGGATGTCATTTCACTGCTTGCACTTAGGCGTGGAACAAAGTCAATGCCCAATAAACAGCAGCCGTGCCCAACACCTACGCACGGTCGTGCTGCCTAATTCAAAGGCAGGGCCCCGTTTCGCATTAGCCAAAGTGTCCGGCGTTAGAGCGACAGCTCGTTTCAGCCGGACAGGGACGCGACACTCTTCCCGTAACCAATTGGATTTTATGGAGTTGCGATACAAGGGCAGAGACCGGACGTTCGCGGCTCAGGAAAAAAGCCTCCACCTGCAGCCTCAGGCAAGGCTTTGTCGATTCCGAATATCAACGATTGCACGCCAGCGACTGCAAAATCTCCTTACGGGACCGCTTCGTCGCCTGAATCCCCGCATACTCGTCAAAGGTTTTCCCTTCAAATTCAATGCCGACGAATCCGTGGTAGCCGGCGTCAAGGACAATCTTCAAACATTTTGAAGTGGTCGGTATGCGTCTCATTTCCCTTATGGGCGAAGTCATGGCTCTTTGTATTGACCCCCTTTGTAAATGGCGAACTTGGTCACGCCCTAATGGCGATCACCAATTTGGCCATTGCCAAGGTTAAAATCTCCAAAATCAGGAGGCGTAACCGCAGCCCTTAAGCCCGAGCGTTCTGATTACGGTCGCCAGCCATTTTCGGCTGGACGTCGGCCCGACCTGGTTCTACCGGGAATGAGAGAGAGAGAGAGAGTCCGCGGCAACGCTAGCCGCATCTCGGAGACCAAATTATACTGCGACTTGCTATTGCTGTTCGGGGATTTGCTCAGGGGACTCGCGTCACTGCTGGTCGTTGCCCTCAAATAGTGGTCATGAGCAGCAAAAGCGGCTTGGAACGCCGAACGGTTGTGTATTCCGGTGACGTGCAGGGAGTCGGGTTTCGCTTTACCACGTTGCAACTGGCGTGCGGGTTTGACGTCGGTGGTTACGTTCGGAATCTTGACGATGGGCGAGTCGAATTGATCGCAGAGGGAATGGTTGAAGAGTTGGACCGATTCCTGGCGGCGGTCTCGGACGGGATGCAACCTTATATTCGACGAGTACAGGCGTCGGCGTCGCCCGGTACTGGCGAGTTTGCCTCATTTACTATTCAACACTGAACCAGCGACAAGCCTGTCGCGTAATTAGCTGCTATCACATTTTTGCGACGTCGCCCGTGGCAAATTCAACGTTTTGTCGCACGATAAACGGCTTTCTTTCAAAGATACTCTGATCATGACGAATCTGGCTCTCTTCGCCGCGACGACCAATTGGATTAGCAACTGGCTGACGCCGTTTTGGCTGGTTGGAGTTGGCGCATTACTCGGATTGGCCGTGCTAATCGTGCTGTGGATTGCAGCGACAATTATCTCGCGAATCCCCGGTATCGCGAATCTGAGCAACAATCCAGTTCGCGCGACGCGATTCAGCGTCGTGCTGGCAACCTTGATTTTCTTGATTCTGGCGTCGGTGGCGTTGGGTCCGACACTTTGGGGAGTAAATCCAACGACTGCGGCAATCTCACCGCAAAACGCGCCGATGGCGGCGTGTTTGATCGGCGTTGTTTCCTGGCTGCTTGGGTTCGGGGCCATCAAACTCAGTTCTCGGCGAGCAGCAGATGAAATTGTCGACGCGGTGCGCGAAGGCCCGTTGTGGCCAATTCTCGCAGCAACGACCGTCGCGGCTGTCTTTGGAGTTGTTGGGTATTTTGTTGCGACCTCACCCCGCGAGATTCTGGCGTCGTTGACACGATTGCCCATTTCTGGCACGCAGACGCGGTCTTTTGTCATTCCCGCCGCGCCGCAGGCCGCGCTTGACGATGCGTCAAAGGATCCGCCGCAGCATCCGATCGATGTTTCATTTCGCCGCAATGAACTGCAGTCAATGGAATTCCGCAGTGATCAGAGTCTCTCGATCGACTTCAAGGCCTCCGGGGATGTGGATTTGAATCCGCTTTTTCGCCTGAATTCGGGTGAAAAGGTGGAATGGCGACGGTCCAACCAATCGACGTTGCCGGTCGATGAGAATCAAGTGCGCCAGTTGTTCGTGCGAAATTACGGTCGAGAGAATGCCAATCTTACCCTGACGTATGTAACAACTCCGGAACACCCGGAGGTTTCAACTGCCCTCGTCACGGCGATCGCGGTTGTTGCTGTGTTCTTGTTGTATCTTTTGCAGCGCACGGCAATGCCGCGGCTATCGGCAGTGGCATTGGCCACCTACAAGTCCGAGATCGCCCAACCGCTGTTTCTCATTGTGATGGCGATTGGACTATTCGCGGTCGTGGCCTTCATCTGGGTTCCATACAACACGCTGGGTGAGGACATCAAGGTCTTGAAGGACACCGGCATGACTCTGATCATGATCCTGGCGATCATTCAGGCCATCTGGGCGGCGAGTACTTCGGTGGCTGACGAAATTGAAGGACGCACCGCGTTAACTGTTCTCTCCAAACCGATCGGCCGGGGATCGTTCATCGGCGGAAAATATCTCGGCATCTTTTGGACAGTCGCCGTGATTTTCGTCGTCCTCGGAATTGCGCTCATGCTGTCGGTGTCCTACAAGCCAGTCTACGACAATCGCGAGGGAAGCTATAAGCCGATCTACGAAGAGCGGCTGACCGGCAACGACGACATCACTTGGCAGCAATGTCACTACGAAATGGTGGGGGTCGTGCCTGGACTGGTACTGGCATTCCTCGAGACGATTGTGCTCGCGGCGCTCAGCGTGGCGATTTCGACGCGGCTGCCGATGCTGGCCAACTTCATCATCTGTTTTTCCATCTATGTGTTAGGACATTTGACGCCATTAATCGTGCAATCTTCGGTCGGAAAGTTCGCGCCGGTTCGTTTCGTTGCCGAACTGTTATCAACGGTATTGCCCATCTTGGATCATTTTAATATTCAGGCCGCGGTCTCGACGGGAGCTACCGTGCCATATGATTATCTTGGTTGGACCCTGTTGTATTCACTGTTGTATGGAGTAATGGCCCTGCTGCTCGCTCTCGTCCTCTTCGAGGACCGGGATTTGGCGTAGTCATGCAATGGTCGGCTTTTCAGCTTGCGCGGCGTGTCGCACAAAGACCGCAAAGTGTGTGGCTGCTCAGCGTTCTCGGCGTCCTGGCGGGAGGACTGGTTCCTGTTCTGGTCGTTGATCTCGGCCTAATCGTTCAGCTGCAAGTCAACCGATCCATTCCCGACGTTCCCACCGATTGGATTCTGGGACCGCTGTTGACCAATCGCCACTTCCCGTGGCCATTCTTTGGCAACCACGATCTCTGCCTTGTCTTCTTGATCGGCGTGGGTTGGCTGACGGCGTTGTTAGAGACTGTGGCTTTGATTTTGGTACGACGGGGAGCCCACGCACGGGCACTTGCTGTCGCGACCGATCTCCGGCACAAGATATACACGCAAACGTTTCGGCTCGGACCGTATGACTTGCTTGGCGCCACGCGCACTCGTCCCGATGAGTTGTTCTCGGAAAAGGTTGAGACCATTCGTCGAGGGTTCGTGTATTGGTGGACAACGTTGCCGCAATCCGCCGTGGCTCTGGTGGCGCTTTTGGGCGTTGCCGGTCTGGTAAACGGTTGGTTGACGTTGCTGGCGGTACTGCTTACCGGTTGTATGCTCCGCGCCTATCGCAACGTGCGTCAGCAGGAAGAAGCACATAAGGAGCATTGGCGCGGACAGGTGCAGCATCAGGAGTTGCTATTGCGGGATGCGTTACACCTCGCCCCGCTCCTCAAAGGCTACTCTCTCGTCGAACCTCCCGTCGCCGCATTCGAGGAAGCTCTGCGCGAGAATGCAGCCGCCGAAATCCAATTGGCCCGCAGCGAGTACCTTCTTCGGCCGCTGATGTTGCTCGGGGTCCTGTTGTCGGCCGGTTTTGTGATGTTGATTATTGGCTTGGGAGCCGGACCATCGCTGGCGGGAACCGTCATCCTGTGTGCGGCACTCCTGACAGCGTACTTTCCCTTCGCCCGTTTGAGCCGGCTGGGCGCGCTGGTCAAGGAAATGGACTCTTCCGCCGATGAAATCCGGGCCTTTTTGGATCGCGAGCCAAGCGTGATTCAGCTTCCAGACGCCAAGCCACTGGACCGGCTGGCAAGGAATATCGTCTTAGACCGCGTCAACCTCGCGGATCGGCATGGCCGGCATTTGTTGGAGGATGTGACGTTGCAGTTTCCGGCCGGACGACAAGTGACCGTCGTCGCGTCGGACCCGCAAACGCCACCAGCTGTCGCTGGCTTGTTCGTGCGATTCTACGATCCGACGGCCGGTCGCGTGCTGTTCGACGATCATGACATTCGGCGCGCAACGCTGGATACGATTCGCGGCCAAACCGCGCTTGTATTCAAGGGTGGCCTGCTGTTTCCGGGGACGATCATGCAGAACATCACCTGCGGCGACTCTGGTTTCACGACCGTTCAAGTCAACGATGCCGTGAAGCGGGCTATGGCAACCGATTTCATTCGCGAACTCCCCGAGGGACTGGCGACGATGCTCGGCAACCAGAAGCTGCGCCTTCGTCCCGATCAAGCATTTCGGATCGGGCTTGCTCGAGCCCTGTTACGCTCGCCATCGCTGTTGGTGGTCGAAGAACCAGCTGGTGGGGATGAAGCCGCTGACAGAGAATTGGACGAGGCATTATCTCAAGCGGCCATTGACCGCACGCTGATCGTCCTGCCGTCCCGCATCAATACGCTGCGCAATGCCGAGTGGATCTGCGTCTTCCATGAAGGAAAGCTGCTCGGTCAGGGAAAGCATGCCGACCTCTTGCAGGCCAGCGAGATTTATCGGCACCTCTGCTACGTTCGCTTCAACCCGTTCCGCGCGTCAGTCCAGTGACACGGAATCCAAGCCGTGGTTTGGCGCCGTGGGAGGGCGAGCTCCTGCCGAGCCGTGGTTTGGCGCCCGGCTCGGCAGGAGCCTCGCCCTCCCGAGGTAATTCGGTTCAAACTTGGAACGGCTCAGTCTTCAGTTCGAGTGCCGCAGTGCTTCGATCGGGTCCATCATCGCCGCGCGACGAGCTGGATACAAACCGAAGATCACGCCGATTCCTACTGAGATGCCAAATGCCAAAACGATCGACCACCAACTGACG
>CAZFLF010000450.1:0-5914 GCA_964519825.1 uncultured Pirellulaceae bacterium
CCACAATGGCTTGCTCGACGCTGGCGAGATACTTCGCGTTCGCACAAGTCGACTGGTCATAGGCCAGTTTCTGCAACAGAGGCGATGCGTTGTCGTATTCCCCGGGCATCACGCCCGACATAGGTCCTGATGAATGCGAATGAGAAGCTCCGAGCAGAATCGCATCGGGGGGAATCCCGGTTTTCTGGTGGATCGCCTGCCGAACCTGTTTCGTTGTCGCGCGGTGAATGAAGAGTGCGTCCAGCCCGACCAATGCGACGCGCCGCTGCCCGTCGTCGAAGACCGCCGCACGTACCTTGCAAGGGTCGTGCAACGTGCGGTGATACGACTTGCCATAACCGCCAGGCGATTCCATCCCGATCTCCGGCGTGATATCGCGCTCGGCAAAACCCGCTTTGAAAATGGGTTGCGCGTCTTGCGCCGAACACCAGGCATCACACGCAAACCAACTGAGAGCGATCGCCAGCAGCACATTATTTCGCGAACCGACTGGTTTCATGGGAGATACTCCTGTTTCGCGCCGGGGACTTTAGGGGATTTTGCGGTAGTTTAACCGTCATGCCGTCCTCCTTTATTGACCCAGTTTTCGCCGAAGCGATACAATGGGTGCGTACTCCAATCGCGTAACACGCGAACTCAGGGATATTGAACGGAGAAACAAGCCATGGTTCAAACTCGGCGGTGGTTGGTGTTACTGGCGGCGGCAGTCTGCTTGAATTCACTTCCGGTGACGGCCCAACAAGTGACAGTTTCGACTCCGTTGATTGGAATCAACAATAGTTACTACGAGCATATCAATCTTGGGTGGGGCTTCCACGGTGGCGGCCGGGGTGGCTCGTGGTTTATGAATTTTGGTGGTCCGAATTCGGTGATTCCACCGTTCGGCGGCTATAACCCGTCCAATGACTTCCGTTTTGGCTTGGGCAACAACGGCAACGGCGGCGGCTTTCATTTCAACCTGACTGCCAGCCAGGGGAGCAATAGCACGCTGACGATGGCCGCTCCGAGTCTGACAATGATGAATGGCGTGCGTGGGCAATTCTTCAGTGGGTCCTTGCGGCCATTCGTCACAGGTCTGATCCCCGTCGTCGGTGACTATCCCGTTATGGTCCCGTATGCCGAGTACCCAACGTTCGCGTCGCCAAGTCCGCCGGTTTTGATCAGCCCACTCGCCGAACGACTGGAACGGCTGCGTCACGAGTCGCCGAGTCGCGTGAAGCCAGCCAGGCCAGGGGAGGCCGAGGACGCGTTGGTTCTCAGCGGCGACGCGGAAAAATCGGCGCCGATCGCCGCCAGCAGTAGTCCGAGTTCCGCGGAACGCGGCGACATTAGCGTGGCGGAGATCCGGCAGCTGCAAGCCTTGGAGGACCAGGCGAAACGGAATGAGCTGGCGCGGTTGATCGAGGATGCCCGCGCTGCGGAGCGGGCCGGGCAGCTGGCCGTCGCACGAGTCCACTATCAACAGGCTGCGGCTCGCGCCACTGGAGACCAGCGACGGGAGTTGCAGGAGTCTCTTGCGAAGCTGAAGCCGCAACGATGACCGAATTTGATCCCTACCTGCAATGGCTTAGGATCCCGCCGCGCGAATAGCCGTCCGACCACTATGAGTTGTTCGCTTGGCGCTAGGTCGTTAGCGTTGCTCGCCGGCCTCTTTCTTTTTTGCGAGCTTGTCCAGCTCTCCGGCGCGGTTCGGGCCGACCCCGACGCCGATCCAGCCATCGTTGATGACAAACTGATTCACACGACAATCACTGAGATGCGGATTCTCGCCCAGGCGCTTGTTGATCAGATTGAACGCTCGCGATTTCGACAGCACCTTGCTGAAAATAAACCGCAACGGAAACCGATCACCGATTCGTTCCCCGATGATTTGCAGAGTCCCTTCGCGAACGAGATTGGCGTTCAACTGATCCGCGTCAGGCACATAGAAAGCCCGGACTGAGAAGTCATTCCACTTGGAACGACCGCTCTTCAACTCGGCGATGCGAATTGTCAGCATGACTTGGGAGTTATCACAGCGAATCCGCACCGCTTCTTCATCGGCAAACTGGATAATGACTCCTTCGTCAAGGTCCTCCGGAACCTCCAGTTCAGGCCGTTCAAAGGTCGTGGCCAGCTCGTGATACAGCTTGTGGAGTTCAATTCGTCTCCCCTCCAGCTTCAAGTTGGCCAGCGTGTTATTCAAGGCCGATTCATGGACCTGCACGCTCAGCAAGCTATCGCCCGGAGCTTGCGGCCGCGGCGTTTGGGCGCCGAGCTGGTAATCGGCGGCCAATCGATACCGGGCGATCACTCTTTGCTCCGTGGTGCTCATGTCAAGTGGCGTCGGCTTGAGAGCAATCTTCGCGAATGGCCCGAGCAATTTCTGCTTGACCTTCTGCTCGGCGACGGCCAACTGCTCGTGGACTTCATCGTCAAACCGCGAACCGGCTTGATTGCGCACCATTTCCTCGGTCTCCACCTTGGCGCTATAGTACTGCTGGTCGTGTTGCGACCGCGCGACGGATCGGGCCAGCCAACCGACGATCGGGATTGGGTCAAAATCGGTTTCAAAACCGGTCAATGCCGTCTCGCTATTCGCATCCGTCTCAGCCCGCCAGACGCGAATCCCTCGACGGTCGACCATCAACCATTTGCGGGCGTGGTAGCGGGCAAATCCCTGGTTATAGAACGTCGCAGGGCCCTTCGAGGCGGCTGTATCGGACGCGACCTCGCCATGAGCCTCCAGGCCAATGTGCCAGGTTTCACTGTCGGGCTGTAGAACAACTTGCAGGCGGTTGACTGTGTGGCTGGTGCCAGACACGTTCGCGCCGGCGATACTGCCGCTGACGTTCTGTTGATAGGATTGCGGGTCGGGAAGCAATCGGTTGAGGAATTCGGCAGTTAGAGCGACGCGAACATTGCCGTTACGGTAGTGCGTGTTGAGTAGTTCGCCGAGTTTTCTCAACTCGGGCCGCGGCGACCAACGTACCACCTCGTAGCAACCGGCGATTGCCTGTGCGCTCTCGGTAGATGCGGTGCGCTCGTATTCTTCAATCTGGTCCAAGAGCCGCAGATAGTCGACCGGCTCGCTGGCCCAGCGTCGCAGTTCGAGGCTGAACTCCTCAAACGGGGACTTCTGAAAGACTTCCACTTGCGACTCAGACATTTGCGGAGAGTCGATCCGTTTCAGCACGCGTTTGGCAACATCGTGCCGCTCGGTCGCGTCTCCAGGACCCGTCACGTCCCGGATTTCCTTAAGCAACAAGTATGTCCGCCATTCCTGGGCGTATTCCGTTTCGGCAAGTCGTTCTTCGACCGCGGCCAGTCGTTGCTGCATATCGGATGCGGCGAAGGATGTCGCGACTTCACCCTGGGAAAGTATCCGGTGGACTTGGTGCCAAATGTCGACTCGGCGCTTTGCAGCGTATCCAAGACGCAGCAGCTTCGCGCGAACATCAAACGACTTCGCTTGTTCGGCGAGTCGAGGCGTTTCGCTTAGCCGACGAAACAGTTTCTGGAAGTGTTCCGCCATCTCGGGAGTCGCGAGCGCCGTCGTCTGATGTACACATTCCAATAGCGAAATGATTTCCTGAGCCCAGTCACTGCACATCGGCTCGGAAGCCAACTCGCGCAGACCTTCGATAAGCGAAGGGGAGTAAGGGACGATTCCGGCGACTTCGGGCAGGGTTTCGGAGGCCTGCTTTTCCAGGGGAACAATTGATTCGGAAGCCGTATTGGGCAGTTGCGTGTCTGCAGGCGTAGCGGGAATCAACGCTTGGTCCCGCGTCGAGGCCGTCGGTAACGCTGGCGTTTCCGCGACCGAAACATCCAGCTTAATCTGTTCGCCGACAGGAGGATGGACCGGAGCGAGTTGGGCGGGTGTCTCGGCCTGGAAGACTGAACGCACTTCCGGCGGAGACACGGCTTGGTGCGCAATGATGAGTGGGTCCGCAATGTTCGGCGGGTTCAATTCTGGATTGGAGTTGTTTACCCCGCGTGCAGTTTGAACTTCAGCGACATCCAATTTCGGATTCACATCCAGCGCTGCAGTCGGGCTCGCCTCCCGCCCTGCACTCAGCGGCTGTCGAGCCGGCGCCCCATGCCGAAGCCAAACGTGCGGGGCAAGTAAACTCAACACAAACAAACACGCGACAACAGCGATGTAAGGCCAGATCGGAGTCTTCATTGGGTGACGTGGAAGCATCCTCTAATACCGCTAGCGTTGGAAACGGTAGGAGTCTGTCCGGCAACAATCCGACATATCACTTCAAACCGGAGTGCCCAGGCAATTGTCCATACGGCGAACCTCGTTGACTGGGCGCAAACACACACACGAAACGCAGTCATTCATTTCATCGGATTGGCGGTTAACCCAAGTCGAATTTGAATCGCCATCCGGCACAGTCAAACCGTGTTCATCGTGCGGATTAAGTCACGCGCCGTTACGCGAAAGTGACGATCGCGTAACGTGGGGAAAATGGAGGACGCGACGCGAGACGCTAGCACGCGCGACTATTTGCCAGTCATCTTGGCAGTCAGGTAATGGATGATATCGCGTGCGGAGATGATGCCCAGCAATTCCCCGGCCTCCCCAACGATCGGCAGATGGCGATAGCCGCCAAGGTCCATACGTTGGACGGCGTAGGCGATTTTTGCGTTGGCGAGCAATGTTTGGGGATTGGGGGTCATGAAATCGGAGACGGGGCGCGAGCCAAATGCCGTCGCGTTGACATTCACTTTTCGCAACGCATCACGCTCGCTGAAAATACCCAACGGTTTGGGACCGTCCGCAATGACGACACATCCGATTTTCCGCTCAACCATTAACTTCAACACGTCGCTGACGGGAGTGGCCGGCTTGACGGTCAGAGGTGGTTTGGGAGCCAAGACGCTCACCCGATCCTGCAACAAACCTTGCTCCACCTCATTGGCGGGTGGAGCGAAGTGCGAGTCGCTAAGGGGTTGACCACAATCATCGCACAGGTCGACTCCCTCAAAGTTCTCGCTGCTGCAGAATGGGCAGACAATCATGGCACCACCCAGGTTTCACCGGTGTTAAACAGAGCGTTCAAATCGCCGTCGCCACGTTTGGCCCGGGCCGCGTCGATCTGCCGGTTGAGTTCCACTTCGTACGTCGGCCGCTGCACATCGCGCAAAACACCGATCGGCTCCGGGAAACCGTTCTCATGCCGCATGCGGCTGAGCAAATACGCATGCGTTGGCTCTTCGGCCCTTTCATTGTGGAACAGCAAGTCATCTTCGCTGATCCCCTTGCCCAACTCGACTACTTCCGGTTCGGTGCCGTTTAAGCGAATCCCTTGATTTCGTCCCTTGCCAAAGATCAACGGCTTGCCGTGCTCAATCTCGACCAGACTGTCGGCTTTGGTTTCCTTGTCCGTGGCATAATCCCAGGCACCGTCGTTGAAAATATTGCAGTTCTGATACACCTCGACAAATGCCGTTCCTTTATGCTCCCCGGCGCGCTTGAGCACTTCGCCAAGATGCTTGATGTGCACGTCAATCGAGCGCGCGACAAAAGTCGCCTCGCAGCCAATCGCCACCGAGAGCGGATTGAGCGGATTGTCGATAACTCCCATCGGCGTGCTCTTAGTCTTTTTGCCGAGCGGTGACGTCGGAGAATACTGACCTTTGGTCAAACCGTAAATGCGGTTGTTGAACAGGATGATCTTGATATCGATATTGCGGCGAATGGCGTGCATGAAGTGGTTGCCGCCGATCGACAGTGCATCGCCGTCGCCGGTGATGACCCACACATTTAAGTCCGGCCGGGCCGATTTGAGACCAGTCGCAATCGCCGGCGCACGGCCGTGGATGCTGTGCATGCCGTAGGTGTTCATGTAATACGGAAACCGGCTGGAGCAGCCGATGCCCGAGATGAACACGACATTTTCGCGGGCGACGCCGAGCTGCG
>CAZFLF010000451.1:0-5912 GCA_964519825.1 uncultured Pirellulaceae bacterium
TGCCCGCGTTCGATGCATTTAAGGTTATGATTAATTTGAGTCAACGACAGGGGTTCGGACGAGAGGAGCGGCGATGAGTGCCCACATTTCTTTCCGGCTTGGAACGCTGATTTTGCTGGTTCTAACGGTCGTTCGGACGGTTGCTGCGGAAGTTACCGACGAACAGGCGCGGCAAGCGATGCAAAAAGCGGTGGAGTATCTCAAGAGCCAACAGAAAACCAAAGGCGACTGGCCCGAATTATTTCCAACTGCCACGCCAGGCGTCACAGCGCTAGTAACCTTGGCCCTGGTGAACTCCGGGGTCGACGTGAAATCCGAGACAATTCAGAATGCGCTGACGTATCTGCGGGCCATGGGGAATCCGGAAAACACGTACGGAACGTCCTTGCAGACGATGGTTTTTTGTATTGCGGAACCGAACAAAGACCGGCCGCTCATTAGTCGGAATGTGCAATGGCTGGAGAAAGCCCAGCTCCGCGACGGACCGAGGATTGGATCTTGGGGTTATGCCATCGGCCGCGGCAACGGCGATAATTCGAACGCCCAATTCGCGATCTTAGCGTTGTACGAAGCCGAACGCATCGGAATCAAAGTCAGTCCGCAGACTTGGAAGGCCGCACTCGATTATTGGCTCCGCGTGCAAAATCAGGACGGTTCGTGGAGCTATATGGGGTCCGATTCGGGAACGGGCAGCATGACCTGTGCGGGACTTGCTTCCGTCATCATTTGCTCTGGGCGAGTTAACTCTGGCGATGCCCAAGTGGTTGGTGAACGGGTGGAATGTTGCGGAGACCAGTCCAACAATGAGTCCGTCGAACGTGGGCTGCAATGGCTCGGCAAGCACTTTTCTGTAGCGCGGAATCCGAGTGCCGGAGGCTTAGGTCGCGGCTATCTGCTGTATTACCTGTATGCCCTCGAGCGTGTTGGACGAATGTCGGGGCGTCGTTTCATCGGCCAACATGACTGGTTCCGGGAGGGTGCCGACGTCTTAATCTCCCTGCAAGACGATTTGCGAGGTTTGTGGCAAGGAGAAGGGCATGCCGAGAACAACCCGATCATTGCCACGTCCCTGGCGTTGCTCTTTTTGTCTAAAGGGCGACGGCCTGTCGTAGTTTCCAAGTTGCAGCATACCAATGGCGCCGATTGGGACCGGCATCGAGCCGCCGTGCAGCATCTTACGTTCCGTGTGGAGCAGCGGTGGCGGCGCGATCTCTCTTGGCAGTCGATCGATATGCGTACGGCAACCGCTGACGATTTCGGACAATCCCCGGTGCTGTTCCTCAGCGGTCGTGATGGGTTGAAGGTCTCCGCGGAACAGGCGGCGGAACTGCGTCAGTATGTGCAGCGCGGCGGGTTTATCTTCGCGGAGGCATCCTGCTCCGGGCAGGCGTTCGATCGCGATTTTCGCGAGCTGATGAAGCAGCTCTTTCCGGATAGCCAGCTGCGGTTGCTGCCTCCCGACCATCCGGTCTGGTATGCCGAGCAAAAGGTCGATCCCAACTTCATGAAGCCGCTGTACGGGATCGACGCCTGCTGCCGCACCAGCGTGGTCTATTGCCCGCAGGACTTGTCCTGCTTGTGGGAACTCAGCCAGGGAAATCGTGAAGCAAGTTATCCCGAGCCGGTGCGCAACGAAATCGAGGCGAGTCTGCGGATCGGCGCGAACGTGCTGACCTACGCCACAAACCGCGAACTGCGTAATAAGCTCGACCAGCAATCGCTACAGGTCAACAACGCTCAGAGCGAGGCATTGGAACGTGGCACGCTAAACATTCCCAAGCTCCAACATGCCGGTGGTAGCGACGAAGCGCCCAACGCGTTGCCCAATTTGCTGAGCTTTGTGCGTCAGCAAGCCCAGATGCGTGTCGTTGTCGGAAATCGCCTGCTGTCCGCGACCGATGAAACGTTGCTGGAGTATCCGCTGGTGTTTTTGCATGGCCGTCGCCAGTTTCGCTTCTCTCCCACCGAGCGCAAGGCGCTGGCGATCTATGTAGAACGGGGCGGCGTCATCTTCGCCGACGCGATTTGCGCCAGCTCGGAGTTTGCCGACTCGTTTCGCCGTGAGATTGCGGCGATCTTTCCCGGCCGGACGTTGGAACGCATTCCGCCGGACCATCCGTTATTCACGCGTGCCTTCCGCGGATTTGATCTGCCCAAAGTGACGTTGCGAGACCCCCAGGTTCGCCGTGACGATGATCCGTTGCGGGCTAATCTCACACAGATCTCGCCAATGTTAGAGGGGCTGCTGCTGGACGACCGCTTGGCGGTAATCTTTTCGCCCTACGATTTGAGTTGCGCGCTCGAGAACGGTGCGTCGCTCGAATGCAAGGGATACATCAAGGAAGACGCGGCTCGCCTGGCTACGAACGTGATCCTGTTCGCACTCTTGCAGTGACTCGCCACTCACTTCTAATCAAGCCATGAATGCTGACTATCACCTTGTCGATACGTCCGACATCGTTACTCCGGCGCTGATCGTCTTTCGCGATTTGCTGGAGCGAAATCTTGCTGAAATGATTCGCATTGCCGGCGGCCCAAGCCGGCTCCGCCCCCACTGCAAGACTCACAAGATGTCGGCAGTCGTTCGCCGTGAAATCGAACTTGGTATCACCAAGCACAAGGTCGCCACGATCGCCGAAGCGGAGATGCTGGCCCTCGCCGGCGCGCCCGATATCTTTCTCGCCTACAACCTCGTCGGCCCCAACATTCGTCGTGCGGTCGAGTTCGTGACACGGTTTCCCGGCGTCAAGTTTTTCGTTACCGCGGATCACGCCGAGCCGATCGCCGCTCTCGGCCAGGCGATGGCCGCCGCCGGCAAGTCGATTGGCGTGTTGCTCGACCTCGACACCGGCCAACATCGCACCGGCGTCGAAGTTGGCTCCAAGGCTCGGGAGCTTTATGCCAAGATCGCCGCCACGCCGGGACTGGTTCCAGCCGGACTGCACTTGTACGACGGACACAATCATCAAACGGATGTTTCTGAACGGCGAACGGCGGTGTTAATAGGCTGGGAAAAGACGGCCGCATTCCGCGATGAACTGGTGCGAGCCGGTTTGCCGGTCCCACGGATCGTCTGCGGCGGCACCGGCTCCTTTCCGATCTTTGCGGGGCTCCAAGATCCGGCCATCGAACTCAGCCCCGGGACCTGTGTGTTCCACGACTGGGGTTACGGAAGCATGTTCCCCGACCTGCCGTTCACGCCGGCGGCACTGTTGCTGACTCGCGTCATCAGTCGTCCAACGCCGAATCGGATCACACTCGATCTCGGCTACAAAGCCGTCGCCTCGGACCCGCCCAACGGAAACCGGCTGCTGTTCCCAGACCTCCCCGACGCACAAGCCGTGTTGCAAAACGAGGAACACCTCGTGCTGGAGACTTCGCGGGCTAACGAATTCCGTCCGGGTGATGAATTATTGGCGATCCCCAAGCATGTCTGTCCGACGTCGGCGCTGCACAAACAAGTCTTTGTCGTCAGCCAAGGGCGCGTCGTCGAACGCTGGTCGGTTGACGCTCGTGACCGCTGGCTCAGCCTCTGATCGCGATCTGCACGAATAGACCCCGGAATCCGTCAAGCATCCAACGGTTACTTTCATGGCTGGTGAGTCAACTTCTCCGACTCCGAAGCGTTCATCGCGAGACGGGTGGTGGCGTGGGTTCCTCGTGCTCTTGCTAGTTCCGCTGGCTGTCGCGTCGGTGTGCTTGGCGCGTTTGCCGGGCCAAATGACAGCCATAGGCATTTCGGAGGATGATGCGTTCGTGCTGACCGGCAACCATTTGCCGTTTGACGACGAGGGGACGGAATTTCGCCTGTTGTCGGTCCTCACAGGGCAGATGAAACGTCTGCACGCTTCCAGCGGCGCGGAGTTCTCTCACGGAAACCTACACTGGAGCGAGCAGCATTCGAATCGGATCCACGTGAAATGCCTCGATCTCACTTCGTTTCAAGAAACCGAGTTGGGATCCTTTGACGCCACGCCATTTGAACTCGGTCCGTGTTGCTTCATTCAGCCTGGTATCGTGGCGATGGTGAATAAACGGAATGAAGTCTGCGCCGTCGATTTGCGCACAGGGACCATCACAGCGAAGTCGTTGCCCCCTTTACGCACGACGCAAACACACTTTTGGTTTGCCTTGTGGCGCGAATCGCCGCAGAGGTTGTTAGTAGTGGAGGTCTCGAATGGCGCGACGAAGGGACGGGACCGGATGCTCCTGTACTCGTATGGGGATGGGGATGGAAAACTCGACAAACTTGCGGAGTGGACGGCGAATATGATTCCCAGAGTCGCCGATGGGAACCTTCTGTCGTTGACAATCGATCATAGCCTGGAAATACGGCGAATGTCCGACGGTGTTTTGGTAGAGACGCAGCCACTGGCCGCCGCGCTGAATCTTCCAATACCCGCGCCGGCATGGCCATGGCCAAGCTCGGTGCGGGTGACCGATGTCGAATCAGAACTAGTCGGAGTCGCCGTGCGACCAAATCAGCAAATGGTATATGACTATTTGCGACGCCAGGTCGTATGGCAACGAACTTCTCCTAACAGCAGGTGCCAGGATCTTCGCCAGGATGCGGCCGTTTTTATCCAGGACCAAGCCGTTGAAATCTGGCGATTTGAAGATCAGTCGCTGTTGCGACGAATCGAGTTTGCGCTGCCGGTGTACGACGCAAGGTTCACCCATGACGGCGAGCGCGTATTGGTGCTGCTAAAAGACGAGTCGGTACATGTCTACGACGTCGCAAGCGGAGGGCGTATTCAGACCCATCGCAGCCGAGGTTGGGTACGACCGACTTTCGTCGCATTGCTTCTAGGCTTCGCCGTGTGGAGTTGGATGTGGGTTCGGCACAGTCTTCGAAGCGAACTGCATCCGTTGTGGGATGTCGTCGTATTGAATGCGTTGGTGTTGGCGGGGCTCCTGCTGCGCGCCTTCCTGCAGGGGAGCCTGAGAGATCCGGATCGTTTGATCTACAGTTATTTTGAGGCGCTCGGTGCCAGTTGGCTATTAATGCTCGGGCTGTGGTTCGTCTTTGGACGCCGCCGTTGGTCGGTCAAGATCATCGCTCCGCTTCTGGGATTAGTGGGAACGGTCGGGCTGGCGCTGTGCGTGTTTCGAGGCGATCAACAGCCTACTTGGGAGTTGGTGGTGGGGGCTCTCGGACTCACCGTAACGCTAATCGCGATATTTGGTCTCGCCCGCCGCTGGGGATGGCGCATGATAAATGCCGGCGTACAACCGGATCAGCCACGAGCGCATAACGTCGAAGCGCGGATTCCCTTGCGAGATATGTTTCTGGTGATCGCCGCGGTTGGTGCTTTATTCGCGGTCCTGCGATTCGTACCCGCCAGCCGTTTCGAGATTCAGATGGCCGGCAGGTTGGCGTTACTGGTTGTCACCACCGCCGTTGTCGCAATCGGCGGTGCCTGGGCGGCGTTGAGTCCGCGCCATTGGTTGCCGCGAATCATCGTGCTCATTTTTTTGATTGCCGGTGCGGGGTCCATTCACTCGGCGTTATTTCCTCAACTGTACAACTGGCAAGCGTGGATGTGGCATCTCCGATTCGCAGCGTTGGTCACCGGCCTTACCTGCGCGTCATTGTTGACTTATCGAGTCCGAGGGTGGCGATTCGCACGTCAGGCCTACGTTGCCCAGTACTCGCATCTGTGAAGCCGCGCAGGAGAGTGGGGAAATCGAGTATCATTCGCTTACCATCCTGGATGATGAGTCTTGGGAGTGACTTTCTCCCTGTGGCCGCTGGGGCTGGATTTCTCTGGCTCTGCCCTAAATGCGAAATCTGCCGCGAAAAGGGAGATGGACGGGTCTGTTCGACACTGCGCCGGACGAGTGGTAACATTCCAATATGACTGTGCAAACCTTTCGAGAGCTTCTGACACAACGTCCGTTCAAGCCGTTCC
>CAZFLF010000452.1:0-5907 GCA_964519825.1 uncultured Pirellulaceae bacterium
TGCGAGGAGGCGAGTACGGGGTACCGGGTACGGAGTACGGTGTACGGTGTGGCGCAGGGCGCAGTCAGGACATGGGTGGCGCCGGTGGTTCAGGACATGGGTGGCGAACTGGGTACTGGCAACTCGGTACTGCGTACCCCGTACCCCGTACTCCGTACTGCGTACTGCGTACTGCGCCATTCACCGTTTCGGACCAGACGGTTGCCCAATTATCGGCGTGTTTCGCTGATCGCGAAATGCCGTGGTGGAGGTCAGTGACTTGTTCGCCTCACGCAGGTCAATGCCCGACGCCGGGAGTTGTTCGAGCGATCCGACCGACCCGGCAAGTTGCATGAGCCGATTGACCTTCACCGCAGCCGATGGCTCGTCGGGCGTTTCCGTCCCCGGTGCATTGCCCCACACGATGAGTTGATGAGCGACCGTTTCCAGTTCATAGATTGGCGTCGCCTGGGGCCGTGCCAACCCGGAATCGGCTGCCAATTGAATCCGGTACAAGCCGAGTGATTGCCAAGCATCTTGCAATGCTGTCGCGATCTTGGCGGCCCCTACCACACGTGAATCTCCCCACACCGAGCCTGCCAGGCCGTATGGCTGCACGTCTTTGATCGAGATCCGCAGGTAGTCCTTGAGGTGCTCTATGGTAAAGTCGCCAGAAGGAAGCACGCATGCCGATCGATCGATCGGGATGACGCCCCCTTCGTCACCCGGTTTGGCGCCGACGACTTCAACCCAGGCCACAGGCTGACGGTACTCGAGGTCGACAACCAACCGGGCCGGAGGATGCTTACTGACTCGTAATACTTTCGCCACCCAAGGATGCAGTTCAAAGGCTTGATAGACTCGGATCGAGGCATCCTTGTCGAAGATCGTCAAATCATTCAGTGCCCCGTCACGCACGATTTCTCCGCGAACATCGCTCCGAATCCAGGGAGGTGGAGGTGTAACCTGGATACTCTCGGCTGCAATGCGGTAGATCGGTCGCGCGACCACCGTCCGACCCCATTGTCGCCACCCATAGACGACGCCCGTCACGATGGCGATGAAGAACATCACACCCACAATTAATGCCGATGGAACGCCAGCTGCGCCCGAGAAGGCAGACGACAAGCGCGAGCCGAGCGATTCTTTTGAATCTTGTCGCTTGCTGGCGCCCATGTTCCGACTCCGTAATGCCAAACCGTCACAGCTCGTGCCCTGATTGACTGAGCCGGGGTCTCAGCTCGAAGTGTCCGGCTACGACTTTCCACGCCGTGACAGCGAGTTGGCATTGAGCATTGTCGGATGCGGAGCGTACCAAACGTTGGGAATTGGCAGAACCTTGATTTGCTGGATGTTGTTTGCCAGTTTGCCCGGGAAATCTGCCGAGTTCACAACAAACTTGCAAAGTTGCTGGGGTGCATGCAGCGCAGTGCTACCGTGAATGAGCCGGAATGGGACCACGAAAGTCCGCACTCTCGAGGCATTGAATTCCATCCGTGTGACTCGATCCGTGTGCGCAATCTTTGAAATTCCAGAATTGCACACGGATGAATGCACACACGGATGAAGACGGGCATGGCATCGGTCGCTCAGCCGCCTGCGCTCCCGAGGCATTGAATTCGATCCGTGCGCGCAGTCTCTCAATACCAGATTGCTCACGGTTGGACGCACACGGTTGCTAGTTGCACTACCGCTTGGAGAACTGGACTCCGCGGCGAGCGCCGTGCAGACCGTACTTCTTCCGTTCTTTCATCCGTGAATCACGGGTCAGGAAGCCGTCATCGCGGAGTTTCTTGAAATACATCTCTTGATCGTGGCTGATCAAAGCGCGGGCAATTCCCATCCGGCATGCGCCTGCCTGGCCAACGGGACCACCGCCGGTGGCGCGAATCTGAATGTCAAACGCGCCGACCCGGTCGACGGCCTCCAGCACGCCCAGGACCAGCTTGCGCTGGGATTCGTCGGGAAAGTATTGATCAAACGCCCGCTTGTTGATGGTTATTCGACCGGTACCCTCACGGATGCGAACACGTGCGACGGCGGTTTTGCGACGACCTGTGCCGAGGGCGTCGCCAGTGATTTTGTCTTTTTTGATCAGCATGGTTCAGTCAACGATTGGTTAAAGAATCACTTCACGCCCAGGTCTTTGGTTCCCGGTTGCTGGGCTTGGTGGGGATGGTCGGGGCCACTGTAGACCTTCAGCTTATCGAGCATGTGGCGACCGAGCTTGCTCTTGGGAAGCATGCGGCGCACCGCTTCGCGGAGAATGGTATCGGGGCGCCGCTTGAGACGATTTTCCGCCGTTTCACTCTTCTGGCCGGTATAGCCGGTGTACCAGGTGTACTTCTTTTGCGTCCACTTGTTGCCAGTGAATACCACTTTCTCGCAATTCGTGACGACGACGAAGTCACCGGTATCGACATGGGCCGTATACGTCGGTTTGTGCTTTCCCATCAGAATCACGGCAATGTCACCGGCCAGCCGTCCAACTATCTTGTCGGTGGCGTCGACGTGCCACCATTTGGCATCGACTTTGCCAGCCTTCGCCAGGTAGCTCTTTGCATTAGCCAAGGTCGCGATCTCCAGCTCAAGGTCCCGCCTACGACAATTGTCCGCCAGCTTTGGCCCACACTGAGCCGTCTACCCGCAATTGGTCGCCGAGCAAAACGGGGCATTCTAACGATGCGCGCGAGGACCATCAAGCGCTGTTGAGAAGTGGTAGTGGAGTCTTTTGAACTATTTAGTAGTGGGCTGTGAGCGGCATGGCGCTAGCCACCGGTGTCGTAGGGTCGATTTCACATGCAAAAACCGGTGGCTAGCGCCATGCCGCTCACTCGTCCGCTGGCGCCGTGTCGCTCACAGATTCGACGTGCCCAAAAGACCCACTACCTGGGAAGTGATGGTGATGTCTTTTCAAGTTCTTTAGAGCGAAAATGACCTAATCCTGCGGCCGCCCGATTGTGCTTGTCCATTCTAAAGGATAACGAGTTATGTACGAACGATTCACTGACAAGGCCAGGCAGGTAATGCAACTGGCCAACCAAGAGGCGCAGCGATTCAAACACGAATACATTGGCACGGAGCACCTATTACTCGCTGTTGGCAAGGAAGATTGCGTGGCCAGGAGGATTTTGGACCGGCTTGGAATCGATCAGGCCAAGATTCGACTGGAGGTCGAGAAACTTGTTCTTTCAGGACCGGAAATGGTCACGATAGGCAAACTACCGCAGACACCGCGAGTAAGGAAGGTTATTGAGAACGCGATGGAAGAGGCACGAAAACTAAGTCACAAACACGTTCGCACTGAGCATCTGTTGCTTGGGTTGTTTTGCGCAGATTGCGTTGGCGGACAAATCCTAATGAATCTTGGCGCCACACTGGAAAAGGCCAAGGCCGCGCTGTCAGAATTATCAGGCGACGAACTAGTCACGATTGAATCCAAGCCAGCAAAATTCCCTTGGTACTTTTTCAAAAGGCATCACTAACCTCGTGATGAACCCAATTGACCCTCGCCACCGCAATTGATAGATTGCCCAGTTCCAGTTCGACGTAAGAAGCCGCGATGAAGGGCCTTGCGTCTTCCTTCCATGTTTCTTTCACCTGACCGAATGGACGAAGGGTATCCTGTGGCGGAAGTGCCTGGGATCCTCGACGAACGACTTCGTCGAGACCCAACCCGCCATGTTCCTAAGGTCGTAATCAGGGAGTTGATTGAGTGGCGAATTCGACGTTGGTGCAGGAGCTAATTGAGGCCGGAGTTCACTTTGGACATCGGGCTAGCCGCTGGAATCCGAAGATGGCGGCCTATATCTATGCTCGGAAGAATCTGATTCACATTATCGACATCCGCGAGACAGTCCGCGGCTTGTTGCGAGCGAAGAAGTATCTGGCTCAGGTCGCGACCGGAGGCAGCCTGGTGTTATTCGTCGGCACGAAGCGACAAGCGACCGCGACGATCGAACGCGAGGCACTCCGCTGTGGAATGCCATTCGCCAACGAACGCTGGCTCGGCGGGACCCTGACGAATTTTCGCACCATCCGCAGCCGCTTAACCCGGTTGGAGGAGCTGGAATCGATTCGGAACGGTCCCGAGTTGGCGACGTATTCCAAAAAAATGCAGTCCGCACTGAACCGCGAATATCGGAAGATGTATCGCAACTTGAATGGTCTGCGTCTTCTGAACCGGATGCCTGAGTGCATCGTGGTTGTCGATCCCAAGAAAGAGAAGAACGCGATCCATGAGGCGCGAAAACAGGGAATCACCACGCTCGCGTTGATCGACACGGACTGTAATCCGGACCTGGTCGATTTACCCATTCCCGGTAACGACGATGGCATTCGCTCGATAGAAATCATCATTCGCCACTTGGCGGACGCGATTGCGGCGACGAAGGCCGGCACTGGAGCGCAAGCCAAAGACCAAGATGTGGGTGAGCTGGCGATGGCTGGGGGAGCAAAGGACGGCAATCTGTAGGCCGCCCCACCGGTCGTGTCTGAACCCGGAAGTCACGCGGATGGTCGTTTGGATCATAGCCTGTGGCGCGCCGGCGAAATGACGGCAGATCGCGGCGAGTATTCCGAATCGTGGTTATCGCAAGCGGCGGGGTTCCAACCACTCCATTCGTGCCGCTGGCGGTTTGCCCGCGAATTCGCGCATGCGGAAAATGCCGCTAAGTACTGACAAGGGAAATTACAAGGAGCAATGAACATGGCGGAGATTACTGCCGAACTAGTGAAGAAGTTCCGGGAACAAACCGGATTGCCGTTAATGGACTGCAAAAAGGCCCTGACCGAGTGTCAGGGGGACCAAGAAGCAGCGATCCGTTGGTTGCGGGAACGCGGTCAAAAAATCATGGGCGGGCGCTCCGACCGTGAGACAGCATTCGGTCGGTTTGGATTATTCCACGGAGCCGGCCAATCGAGCGGAGCGATCGTCGAGTTGAAATGTGAAAGCGATCCGGTGGCCAAGAATGCTGAATTCATTCAACTCGCCAATGACTTAGCCAAGCAATTGGCTGTCGGTCCGGGAGCCTCAACCGCGGACGAGTTGCTGAGCCAATCATCCCCGAGCAAGCCTGGCATGACGTTGGCCGACCAACGAAACGAATTGATGAACCGAATTCGAGAAGTGTTCAATATTGGCCGCATGAAGCGGCTGACCGGCGCGACTGGTGGCTATAGCCACAACTCGGGCACTATCTCCGGCGTGCTGTTGGGAATTCGCGGTGGGAACGACGAAGCTGCGAAGGATGTCTGCATGCATATCGCGGCGATGCGGCCGATCGCTTTGACGAAAGATGATGTCCCGGCCGCGGAAGTCGAGCGGGAGCGTGAGATTCTTCGCGCCGATGCGCTGAAGGAAGGCAAGCCGGCCAACATCGTCGACAAAATGGTGGAAGGTCGCTTGCGAAACTTCTTCGCCGAGAAAGCTCTCTTGGAGCAACCGTTCGTCAAGGACGACTCAGTGACCGTGGGAAAATATGCCCAGCAGCATAAGATGGAGATCACCGAGTTTGTTCACTGGGAGTTCGGAAAGAGCTAAACTCGCGAGAAGTGTTGACGCGAAGTTGCCTCGGCTCACGCCGAGGCTTTTTTGAAGGGGAAGATAAAAATGGCGTCCGAGTCCGTGAACCCATTTCGCCGCGTCCTGTTGAAGCTCTCCGGCGAAAGTTTCGTTCACGCCGGTG
Organism: uncultured Pirellulaceae bacterium; assembly: GCA_964519825.1. Taxonomy (GTDB): domain Bacteria; phylum Planctomycetota; class Planctomycetia; order Pirellulales; family Pirellulaceae; genus CAZFLF01. The sequence goes on from CAZFLF010000452.1 coordinate 5,667, forward strand.
AACGTGGGATCAGCATGGAAGAGGTCGTGCTGATCGCCCGGCAAGTGCATCAGGCACAACAAGCTGGTTGCGAGATCGCCATTGTCATCGGCGGCGGAAACATTCTCCGTGGCGCACAGTTCAAAGCGTCGAGCGCCAGTATCCAAGAGGCCACGGCTCATTACATGGGCATGCTCGCCACCGTGATCAACGGTCTTGCGATGCAGGACGCGCTCGAATCTCTCGGCTGCCAGACCCGTTT
>CAZFLF010000453.1:0-5899 GCA_964519825.1 uncultured Pirellulaceae bacterium
GATGCGGTGCAACGACTTGTGACGCGTGAGGAAGTAGATGTGGTGGTGGCGGCAATTGTTGGCAGCGCGGGATTACGGGGAACGTGGTCCGCACTCGAGGCGGGGAAGACGGTGGCATTGGCCAACAAGGAAACGTTAGTGATGGCCGGACCACTCGTGATGCGCCTAGCCGCGGAACGCGGTGCGACGATCTTGCCGATCGACAGTGAGCACAGTGCCGTGTTTCAGGCTCTGCAGGCCGGACGACGCGACCAGTTGCGGCGGATTGTGCTTACGGCGAGTGGTGGACCGTTTCGGCAGTTTACGAATGAACAAATGTCCAAGGTGACCGTCGAGGACGCATTGATGCACCCGACTTGGGATATGGGACCAAAAATCACGATCGACTCGGCGACTATGATGAATAAAGCCTTGGAAATCATCGAAGCTCGCTGGCTGTTCAATTTGGAGCCCGATCAGATTTCGGTGGTGGTCCATCCGCAGTCCGTAGTGCATTCTTTCGTTGAATTCGTGGATGGTTCGGTAGTTGCTCAGCTCAGCCCTCCCGATATGAAGCTGCCAATTCAATATGCATTGACCTATCCGGACCGCTGGGACGGCCCGGCTGCCAGGTTAGATTTCAATGTCGCTTGGTCGCTTGATTTTGAACCGCCGGATCTTGACCGATTCCCGGCACTACAACTCGGTTACGATGTGGCTCGCGCCGGCGGGACGGCGGGGGCGGTCTTAAATGCGGCGAATGAGGCCGCGGTCGCCAAGTTTTTGGACGGAGAAATCCCTTTCATCGAGATCGTACCGGCTTGCCGTTCGGTCTTGGATCATCATGAGTTCGACGCGCAACCTACGCTGGAGCAGCTCATCCAGCTCGACATGTGGGCGCGGCAGGAGGTATCACGGTGGGTGCTGACTTAATTGCTACAAGCGACTGGGCAGGAATGCTGGACACGACGCTCAACCTGTTGAAGGTCGCGCTTGGACTGGGCTTTGTAATTTTCGTGCACGAGCTTGGACACTTCGTCGTGGCGAAGTTGTGTGGAGTAAAGTGCGAGAAGTTTTATATCGGTTTCGATATTCCTATGCCGTTTGGAATTCCATCCAAACTGTATCGTTTTCAGTGGGGCGAAACCGAGTATGGAATCGGAATCTTGCCGCTTGGCGGTTACGTCAAGATGTTGGGGCAGGATGACAATCCGATGAATGCTGAACAGGAAGCGGAACGCACGAAGTTGCCGGTAGACAAAGCTGCGGCGGCAAGCAACAGCGTAGCCGCAGCCGCAGCCACTTCTCAAAGACCCGTGCTCGACCGGCGCAGTTATACGGCCAAGTCCGTGCCGCAGCGGATGGCGATCATTTCTGCCGGTGTTATCGTTAATCTTATCTTTGCCGTCATCTTTGCGGCCTTCGCATATCGCATGGGAGTTAAGATTACGCCGTGTGAAATAGGTCAAGTTGTGCCCGGCGGTCCGGCTTATAAGGCGGGATTGCAGCCCAACACCCGAATTGTGCAAATCGGTGACCAGGGCAAGAAGTCAGACATGTTGCGATTTGACTGGGATCTTCGCCAAGGGGTCGGCCTGCACGGCGATCAGGCTGATTTGCGGCTGCTTGTACGCGACGCGCACGGACAGGAAACATTCATTTCCGTTCGGCCTGTGACGTTCCGACGAGGGTGGGAAAAGCTTTCCTCGATTGGCATCACCGCCGAATATACGTTGGAGCTACGACGAGACGATAAGGAGGACGCAATTCCGGCGATCGAAGGATCCGCCGCGGCCCAGGCCTCGCCAAAACTGCAAAATCGCGACCGCGTGGTGGCAGTGGATGGGCAACCCGTCGCCGACCAGCACGCCTTGACTGCCTATCTGGCCCAACATCCCGACAAACCGATCACGCTTCGCGTGGAACGGCCGGCTGCGGAGAAGCAATCGACCGCGCAAATTGTCGAGGTTGTCGTGCCGCCACAGCGGCGACGAACGGGCGGCTTGGTGATGGAACATGGACCGATCACCGGGATTCGCCCTGGTTCGCCAGCAGCGCTCGCCGGTTTTCGGGAAGGAGACGTATTGTCGACCATCAACGGCGAACCGCTCGGTGATCCAATGCTGCTCCCGCATAAGCTGCGACCGTTTTACGATCGGGAAATTGAGATCGGTATCACGCGGCCTGGTGAAACACAGCCGCTGCAGCTTCGAGTGACTCCCCGCGCGCCAACGACGTTCGATTGGGATTGGTCTGGCATGCCCAAAGCGCCCATGTCGTCGGAATCTCTGGGCTTGGCATTTTCCGTGTCTGACATCGTCAAAGAGGTTGAGCCGGATGGCCCGGGGGCCAAAGCCGGCCTGCAAGCCGGGGACAAACTTGTCGCATTCCAGTCGGATTGGCGGGACCCCAAGGCCAAACATGACCGCCAGGAGTTAACGACTCGCGGCGAGGAAGTAAAAATCGACGGCAACATGGTGACTTGGCCGAACGTCACCGAATTGCTGCAGCATTTCGCCGCCGATGAGGTGGTCACGTTTACTTATCATCGTGGCAATTCGGTGGGAACTGCCACAGTTTCGCCCGTCGAGAGCGACGTCTACCAACCTGATCGCGGCTTCCTGTTTGCCACGCACAGCGAAATTCACGTTGCGTCATCGATGGGTGAAGCCATTCATCTCGGCCTGCGGCAAACTTGGGAAGACGCGACACGCGTCGTGGGATTACTGCGAAAGCTGGTTACCGGCAGCGTCTCAGTGACGAATCTCGGCGGAATCGGATCCATTGCCTACGTGGCGAGCAGCGAGGCGTCCGAAGGGGTCACGCGACTGCTGATCTTCCTGACGATGCTCAGCGCGAACCTAGCGGTGCTCAACTTTTTGCCGATCCCAGCACTCGACGGCGGCCACATGATGTTCCTGATTTACGAAGGCCTGTTCCGCAAGCCAGTGAACGAACGCGTGCAAGTGACTCTAACGATTGTCGGAGTCGCGTGCCTATTGGGACTGATGATCTTCGTCAATGCACTCGATGTGAAGCGGTTCTTCTTCTGAGAACGCGCGTGCTCGTTCCCGGTCAAATCTGCCTCGCAGCGTGTGCAAGTTGCAAGACAACAGGCTAGTGGTCTGGCACTCTTGGGTTGCTGGATGGGAGGGCAAGGCTCCTGCCGAGCCGGAGCTGGATGGGAGGGCGAGGCTCCTGCCGAGCCGGAGCGTTGGTTCCAGCTCGGCAGGAGCCTCGCCCTCCCACAGGACATCCCTCATTCCACAATGGACAGACCGCTTGGCGAATTCCTTATTCGTTGACTTCGGTTTCCAGAAACCGAGCCAGCTTGTGGAGATCGCTTTCCGGTTCGATGTAGCGGACCTTGGTGATAAGTGTCTGGGGATCGACCAGCAGATCGAATGGCTCGTAGTGCAACTGTAATTGCCCGTAGACCGACACCATGACGCCGTTGAGGTTATGTTCGACGAGCGCCCGATAGGCGCCGACGCCGAGCTGGCTGCCCAGCATTACGTCGAACGCATTCGGCTCGGCGCACCGCGACTCGTAACCCAACTGGACGCCGTTCACTCTGCGAGTCTTGCCGGTCTGTTTCTTGTACTCGGCGGCGACTAATCCGGAGAACAACCGGCCCAGTTCGACCTGCGAGATCGAAATATGGCCGTGTTCGTCGCGCGGGATGTTCTGGACATAGTCGTTCGGGAGAAATTCAGCGAGTCCTTCCGCCATCACAATCACGCCGAAGTCTTTGCCGTCCCGCTCACGTGCGATCATAGTGCGCACGATCCGGTTCACGATCTTTTCGACTTTCATGACGGAGCGCACTTCATCTTGGCCCGTCTTGGGGTTTAGGAGTGTCTCTTCCGCGCGGAAATCGCCGGTCACATCCTCGACGCTGATCACCAGGCTCGCTTCGCCGGCGATGGCGGTGCCGTAGGCCAGCCAACCCGCGCTGCGGCCCATCGTTTCCGCCAGGAAGTACGCCTGGCTCGCTTCGGCGTCGTACAGCAGGTTGCGGACTTCGCGAGCCAACACGTCGACTGCGGTGAAATACCCGAACGTAAAGTCGATGCCGTGATAGTCGTTGTCGATCGTCTTCGGTACGTGTACGACCGGCAATCGTTTCGATCCGGCCGGCAGCCGATCCTGGAATAGCTTCAGCTTGTTCGCGGTCTTGAGCGTGTCGTCGCCGCCGATCGATACCAGCGCGTCGATGCCAAGTGAACAAAGTCCCTCGTAGACCCGCTGCAACGGCGCCACGCGTTCCGGATCGTCGAGATGCGACGGATGGCTCACATTTTTTCCCGGATTTGTCCGAGCGGTGCCGATCAAGATCCCCTGCGTATTGCGCGACCGCTTCAGCTTCCGCTGGTCGAGCACGATGTACTCTTTTTCTTCGCGGAGCGGGTTCTCGGGTGAAAAGTTGATCAAATTGGAATAACCGTGCAGGATGCCAATTGCCTGGATGCCGTTCCTGGAAAACGCCGCCGCGCAAGTGGAAATCACCGCATTGGCTGCCGGAGCGGGTCCGCCGGCAAATAACACTGCGACGCGACGAAATTCCGAAGTAACCCTCGGCGGCGCGGACATGGAATTGACCATCGGCGGCTCCTCGCTTCTCGGCTTTCTTAGGGGAATCCGGTTGGCGATTCTAGGTGCGAGTCGTGCGGCGGCCAATGGGACGCTGTCGTGCCCTGCCAGGATCGCGAAATGACGCTAAAACTTGCACGGTCGCGAGTGGGATGTTTTTCCAAGACATGAAATCAGGCGTGCTTCCATTTTGAGTTGTGACACTCGAGCCAAGACGATGTACGCTCGAGTCCGCTCAGAACAAAGTTTCCACCGAGTGAGTTGCTTCGCATGAATCGCTCCCTACTCAAGAAAAATGTCCGCGAATCGCGGTGGCTGTTGCTGGCCTGCGCTGCGGCGATCTTCGCCTTTTGCTGGCTGAGAGTATGGATGGTCAGCCGGCTGGCTACCGACCGCTTCCGCGCAATCCTGGAAATGCTGCCAAGCGACTGGCGCAAGTTTCTGTCCGTCGATCTCGAATGGCTGATAACGTACCCAGGCCGAATCTCACTGGCATACCAGGAGTTGATCGTCATTCTCTGCATGGCGATTTGGAGCATCGCACGCGGGTCCGATGCTGTGAGTGGTGAATTGAACCGCGGCACCCTCGAGATGTTGCTCGCCCAACCACTGTCTCGCGGCCGCATTCTGTTTATGCAGGCTGCCGTGACGCTGAGCGGAGTCGCCGTGTTGGCGGCCGCGGCGTTTGGCGGAACCGGCGCCGGGGTGTTCACCACAACGGTCAAAGAAGAAGTCTCACCCCACATCACGATACCGTTCTACCTGCCGGGCATTGGAACTCAGATCCCATTGCCGTTCGGCGAGCGGACGACTCGCTACACACCCATGTACCACAAAGTTGACATGCGCCTGTTCCTGCCGGCTACCGCGAATTTGTTTTCACTGGGAGTGATGATCGCAGGCTTCAGCTTGCTCATGTCGTCTTGGGATCGCTATCGCTGGCGCACCATCGGGATCGTCACCGGCGTGCTAGTCGTGCAAACCATGTTGAAGATCGCTGGCATGGCTTCCGAAAGCACGCGTTGGTTGAAGTGCTTGACAGTGTTATCCGCCTATGAGCCAGAGTCGTTCGTACGCGTGGCGGACCTGACGCCGAACGCCGCGTGGGCTTTTAATAATTACGATGCGCAAGGGAGTTGGTCGAGCTTTGGGCCGTTGGCGAGCGATCTGCTGCTCGTCGGAGTGGGACTTGCCTCACTGTTGGGGGCCGCCGTGATCTTCTCCCGTCGCGACCTGCCGGCACCCCTCTAAACGGTCCGGCAAAGTGTTTTGTTCGTTTAACCGCAAGCCGCAGGCGTGCGCGTTCTAGTGTGGCACGCCGCTCCGC
>CAZFLF010000454.1:0-5883 GCA_964519825.1 uncultured Pirellulaceae bacterium
TCACGACCGACCAGCCGGAGTTCGCCTGGCTTGGAGCATCGGAAAGGCGTGAATTGCCTGGCATTTCCGACAAGGACTATATCGACGCGCGAGCCCGCGGCCTGGGCGGCAGCACGACTGATCCATTCTGTTCGTGTGCCGAAGAAAACCTGCTTGGCTACCCCGGCGATCCCTACTCGACGGAAAACATCCTCATCCACGAGTTCGCACACAACATCCACCTCCGCGGCATGACGAACGTGGATCCGACTTTCGACACACGTTTGAAGAAAACCTACGACGAGGCGATGAAGGCCGGTCTATGGACGCGCAAGTATGCGAGCGTCAATCATCACGAGTATTTCGCTGAAGGCGTGCAATCGTGGTTCGATAACAACCGCGAGGACGACCACGACCACAATCATGTCAACACCCGCGATGAATTGCTCACCTACGACCCCGGCCTCGCCGCGATGTGCCGAGAAGTCTTTGGTGATACCGAGCTGAGATACACCAAGCCCGTGACTCGCTTGACAGGACATATGGCCGGATACGACCCGGAAAAAGCCCGGACATTCGTCTGGCCGGCGCGTTTGCAGAACGCGAAAGAACTCATCCGCAAGCGCGCACAAGCACGGGATTAAGGCGCGGCGAAAGCCGAACCCTAGTTTCGGCCCTCCCGATTCCCGGCCAGGGCCTACTTCTTGCGGACGAGCTTCATGCCGCTGCACATGTCTTTGGCTGGAGCGCCATTTTCCCAGCCGATTCCTTCGATCTCGATATGGTCGGAATCGACGATCGTGAGCGTCGCGGAATGCATGTGCTTGTCCTTCTTAGGATCCAGATTCGAGCCGCCTGCGAATTGGAAGCTGATCTGCTTGTCCGACGATTTCGGGTTGGCCTTCATGCGCGGTTGGTTGCCGAGCATGCAGTAATGGGTCATCACCAAGTCCGGCCCATCAACTGTATACACGGATATCATCTCGTGCGGCTGGCCGGGGAAGAGGGTCTCATGAATCGCGCTACCTCCCGCCGTTGACTTGATGACCGATACCACTTGATCGGTAGGCTTGCCGTCCTTGTCCGCTGCTACCCAAGTGCCTGTAAGGGTTTTCATCTTCTCCAGCCCCACATTCGTGGCTGCGGCCGGCAAATGTTCGTGCTTGTCGTCGCCAATGGCTGAAAGCGATAGGGCCACAACAAGTAATCCGCAAACAAGAAGTTTTCGCGTCATTCTGTCTCTCCTAACTACACAACTAAGTTACCTGGAAATCGTACGCCACCATTTAGTCGAACAACGGTTGGCCCCTTCGACACCGGACCACAAGAATTTCCAAAACAATATAACCTGTACGAGCTGCAAAAAAATCAGACAAAAAATCAGACAGACTGAAACTCTCGTTTGTCGGTCAGTGAGCGGCCAGTACTCTCGCGGCATTGAATTCCATCCGTGTGACTCGATCCGTGTGCGCAGTCTTTCAATTCCAGAATTGCACACGGATGGAAGCACACGGATAAAGAGTCGTCAGCCCACGTGCCGTAGAAAACTAACGCGACCGGTAGTGACCCACTCAGCTACGTAGATGTTGCCGTCGCGTCCAGTTGGAGCCTGTCTGACTTTTCTTCACTGCTGGATAGCCCTGCCGCTGGTGGTCATCGACGAATGGCATCGTGGAGGCTGGTCGATCTCCGCCGATTCTCTGGCGGTGGATTTGCGGAGGCTGCCAGCCGCTGGTGATCGTTCATTCCGCGGCAAGTGTGCACGGAATAGAATTGGCAGAATGGACGACTCACCAAAACATCCAGACGTTGAAGAACATTTCTGCCACGTTGCGCACGTGTTGCGGCAAGTCTCGAACGGCGATAAAGCGGCGGCGGCCGACCTTTTGCCACTCGTCTACAACCAACTGCGGGCGCTGGCACAACAACGGATGATGCAGGAACGACCTGGGCACACGCTCCAGGCGACAGCTTTGGTCCACGAAGCCTTTCTGAAGCAGGTGGGGCCGCGTGAGATTCCGTGGGCGGGGCAGGCTCACTTCTACGCGGCGGCGGCGGAGGCCATGCGACGGATTCTGGTCGATCACGCGCGCACTCGACACCGGGAAAAACGCGGTGTAAAGGGGGCGCGAGTCCTCCTCAATGTGCTGGATTTGGCCAACACTGAAAATCCTGAAGAAATTTTGGCGCTCGATGAAGCCCTTTGTCGCTTGGAGCAGCAGGAACCGGAGGTCGGCGAAGTTGTGCGGCTGCGGTTCTTCGCGGGTTTGAGCGTCGATCAGGCGGCGGCATCGCTGGGAATCTCTCCTCGGACCGTTGATCGTCGCTGGAAGTTTGCCCGCGCCTGGCTGTTTCGGGAACTCCACTAGTGCGTCGTCAAACCTCAGTAACTGGGTTGATAGTATCAGCCGTTTGGGCGCTAGCCCCGGTTCATCGCGCAATAACCGGGGCTAGCGCCCCACGGCTAATCCCAAGTCTTAGGTCTGACGACGCACTAGGACAGTTCGACTGCAAGATCTGACAGAGAAGAAGAAAGGCCGGACTCATGAACAAAGAACTGTTGAAACGGATCGTGATTCGCAATGCACTCTTCTGGATGATGGCGATGATATTGCCCATCGTCGTGATGGTTGTTCTCGATCTGTTCGAGTTGGATACCCCTGCCCGTGTTGCGCTCTTCAGCGGATTGTCCCTCAGCGTGCCGTTCATTCTCTCGAATCTCTTTTTCGTTCGGGAAATCGGGCGACTCATCCCGGAAACCAAGGATCAGGCATGACGCACAGCGTGCAGGCGATCTTTGAACAGATTTGCGACGTTGTGGGGGACAAGCGTCAGGCGGAACTGCTTCGACTCTGTGGTTCGGACGACACGCTGCGGGCGGAAGTTGCGAGTTTGCTCAACGCCCACGATGCGGCCGGTGATTTCCTGAAGGAGCCGACGCTCAATCCTCCCGAGCTTGCCGAGACCTTCATTCAAGATACCGGCGGGGAACGCCCAGGCACCGTCATCGGCCCATACAAATTGCTGGAGCAGATCGGCGAAGGGGGCTTCGGAATCGTCTACATGGCCCAGCAAAGCGTGCCAATTTACCGCCGGTTGGCGCTCAAGATCATTAAGCCCGGCATGGACACCAAGCAGGTCATCGCGCGGTTCGAGTCGGAACGGCAAGCTCTCGCAGTCCTGGATCATCCCAACATCGCCCGCGTCATTCCCCATCGCGAACGGATCACAATTTCGGCTTTGGCAAGCTGGGTAAGGGCGTACCGACCCCCATTCGCCGGCCCATTAGTGATGTACATTCCCCTTCCAGGTTTTTCCAATTCTTCTAGGCCAGCGGCCCGAAATGTCTTCGATTGCGTGCCGGAATTCCATGCAAAAGATTGTCGTATGCGTAGGAAGTGAGTTGCGCGTTTCGGTTACTGATGTGTCACAGTTGACACAGTCGCGATAGTTCACTCCTAGTTCGTTCTGACGACCTTCACTACCACGATGGCCATGTCATCTTCCTGGGACTGCGAAAATCCAAGGGTAGCAGCGAAGATCGCCTCGACGATCGATTCCGGCGACTCGTTGCGGTGTTGAAACGCAGTAGCCATAGTTCTCTCGATACCGAAGAAAGGCCCTTCCGCACCCTGAGCCTCTAGAATGCCATCGGTCAGCAGGATGATTAGATCGCCATCCTCGACGGCGACATTGGAACAATCGGAGCTATCATCGGGAAATCCAAGAGGGAGCGAAGTGGCGTTAAGCACTCGCGTTTGACCAGAGGAGGAAACCACGTAACCGGGTTGTCCTGCGCCCGCGAAGACAATCGATTTTTTTTCTGGCTCAAGTCGTAGGATTGAGAGTGTACCATACACTCCATCAATCTCCTCAAGGCCTCGGCTCGCTTCAGAAACGATCTCGCCAACCTCACTATGGGTGAGCACGAGCGATCGAAGCCAAGCTCGAATTGTGGTCGCAACCAAAGCGGCGGCTGGTCCGTGACCCATAGCATCTCCCACGACGATGCCATATCGGCCATGTCGCATCGGCATGTAGTCGATGAAATCACCGCCGATGTGCGCTCGACTGCGTACCATTCCCGCGATCTTAAAGCCGGAAATCTCTGGGGCTCGGGTAGGGATAAGTAACTTGCTGAACAGCTCTCTTTCAAACGATTGAGATGAAATCTCCCGATTGGCTGATGCTGGCGAAAGTATCCCTAAGTTTGCAGCAAAGCGCGAGCCCGCGGGACCAAGATGCCAACCTGTAACCGTTCGCGATAGGATGTTAACCGATGCCAACATCAATAATGTGTCCTCATCAACCGGAATGTCGCTTTTGCCGCGTATGCAAAAGGCAATGAACCAGCGTCCGAGTTTCTCATCCTCGAGGATCAGTGACTCACATGCATATCGCTCTAGGGCAATGAGAGCGGACGGCTTTGTATTACGCGGGCCAGTTCTTGAATGCATTGGGGTACTCAGTTGGAGTCAATCGACCGCGCATAGCAAGCGCGGCGAACCTTCTGGGCAATCTCGTAAGCATTGAGCGTTAGAAATCTTGGGAGCTGCTTCCTCTTGTAGGTAATTACATATTTTGCCAGTTTCAGAGTGTCCTCCCAGCTCTTTGCCCCAAGCCCCGTTTGAATTTTGGAAAGCATACCGTCTTCAACGAAGATTACAGCCTTGGTCGCGACCCGTTTATTACGGAGGATTACATCGTGTTCAGTCTGAGTTCCACGTGAGCCGTAGATCATGAAGATCAAATCAGCGGCATCAGCTTGTAGGATTTCATCATCGATCGGGTCATCGAGCGCGTCGGCGGCAATGATGAGATCCTCACTGAAATCTGCGTTGTGGCCGGCCTCTCGAAGACAATCGCGAATCTTTAGTCGCGCGTCGTACTCAATGCCACCGCCCTCCCCAGGCCCCCACACTAGAATGTCCAATGGGTACTGACTCGCGCGGTCGCGGTGTTGTTTGTACTTTTCCCAGGGTATTTCAAAGGCCACCGGAAGAAGCTCTCACGAACACAGACATCAAAATAGAGGAAGACTTCTCCCGCAGTCTAATCAGTTGAGTGTCGAACTTCCAACTAGTCGGCGAATTCCCGCCGCAGTCAAGCGGCACCACGAACTGCAGACTTTTCCCATTCAAGCGTGAAGAGACACGCGTGGACCAATCCGACCGTCGTTGGCGAGAAATCTTTCCGGTGGCCGATCGCGTTGCGTGGGCCGGACTCCTGGGCTGGAACCGATCAGGCCGAATAAGCTCAGGTCCGGAGCACTTAGTACCAGAAGCACTCCGACGCAGAACATAACTAAAGCCATTGTGCTGGGGTCAGTCACGTCGTCTTCCATACCCGCCATTCTAACGCCCCTGCCAATCGATCAGGCAAGTCGTCGGCAAATCGGTTCGACGTCAGCGTAAAGTGCGAGCTGAGTCATGTCTGAGTTTGGGTGTGCGCATCTGCTAAAGGCCGAAGCAGCCACCTGAGCTACAATGCCGGCATGCGCTTCCGTCCCCGATTCTCCGTCCGCACGCTGGCCGTCTTCGTGACGTTAGTCTGCGCTTACTTCGGAGCGTGGGAGGCAACTAAACGATATGGCGTGCCTGATCCCGACTGGCCGTGTTTTCCGCCACCGGATTACAAGCATGAGAAGATCGTTTCCTACGCCGACTGCCCGACACCATTTATCCTCGGAAGGGACGAATTCTACATTGATTCCGGTGAGCATCTCCATTTCGCCCGTCGCTACTACCTCTGGCTTTTCGGACCCGAGTTCAAGCTGCCGTACGAATCGGAGGGCTGGTCAGATGAAGGGTATTTCAGGGGCGATGGCACGCCCACTTCTCCCCGTCCTTCTTGAACCGGTCGTCTTTCCGCATCGCCGCGCCCACCGCATCCCGTAGCGTCTTC